>CAINEZ010000356.1 GCA_903847905.1 uncultured Bacteroidota bacterium | reverse complement strand
GTTAGTGCGCTATATGGCGGATTACAGCAAGCCGAAATTATGTGCAGTTATTTTATGCAAGAGCTGAACAACTTTTCTTTTTTTTTCATTTGAAAAAACTTCCTGTGAAAAGAAAAAATAATAACTTTGGAGAACTCTAAAAGCAGAAAGGTGTACACAGCAACCGGGACATATAGCGAAAAAAAGACACTGTTAAATTTTGGTGTAAAGAGCAATCATCTCTCGAATGTGTTGGTAACAGTGAGCGACAGGAAAATACCACATATAACTTCAACCGGAATTATAGATTATTATATGGCGGAGATTGTGAGTAGTTGCGACATGTACCCGGGTGGTATGCCGCTGCCAGGGAGAAACTTTAACTCCCCAAATTACAAGCACGGTTTTAATGGAATGCTTAAAGACGATGAAATATCCGGCAGCGGTAATATGTACACTGCCGAATTTTGGGAGTATGACCCAAGAACTATTAGAAGGTGGAATTTAGACCCTGTTTATTATCCTTGGCAATCAAGATATTCTTGCTTTAACGATAATCCAATTATTTTTGTTGATCCATTTGGTCTTTTTGGAACACGTAAAGAAGCAAAGGAATATAAGAAAGAAAATAAACTTAAAGGACGAGTAAGACTTAATCAAGATAAAACCTATTCAATTGATGATAAAAAAGCTGGAACTTCAATATATAAAGATCCTAAATATGGCATTCTAAAAGCAACATTAATTACTGCAAAAAGACCAGATGACAAAACCTTAACTCCTTGGCAATTGGGTGCTGAATGGCTTTCTGGAACAGGTGCAAAGTCTCGTGATTTTGGAGAAGGTGATAATATAACAGAGATGTATAAACAGCACGAGCATGTTGACCAGACAAGACAATTAGTGATCAATCAACTTAGCCAAAGCAATGGGCAGAATACCGCAGAAGGAAGTAATCCATATAACCTTAGTGGTATAGAAGGAGTTGGTAAATATGTAAAAGACTATTCAACATTAGCAACAGGAGGACAAACCGGAAATTTGGTATACACTTACTTGGGTTCTCACGATTTAACTTACACCATTAATAGTGTAGATATAGAAAAAAGAACGGCTGTTGTAACATTTACGGTTCATAATACTTCTACTATGCAATCTGCAACACGACCGCCAGTAATAGGTTATAAAGAATGGTATGAAAATAGTATTGGGAAAATAACAGATTATTTATTTAAAAGTGGTCCTGGTTCCGAAACAGAACAATGGATAGACTGGAAAGAAACAATTAAATGGTAATGAAAAAAACAATTATATTAATAATTTTTCCTTTGATGCTTGAACTATTTTCTTGCAATAAGTCTACACCAAGTGGCTTCTGGTTGAACTTTAATAAAATCTTTTTGAAAGAAAACATTAGCAATCAAGGTGCATGGGGTGGTCACAGAGCAATTTATTGGAAAGCTGACAAGGCAAAAACATTCAATGTAAAGGAAACTATTGATTTTGCTATAAAGAATGGTTGGAAATTGGTTGATAGCGTAAATATCACAACAGAGGATTTAAACACTTGGAAAGATATCAATAAACCAATTTTTCCTCTTTCATGTGAGGGCTTTACGAAAAATGCAACGATAAAGCATAGTGAATACGAATACTTCCCAAGATGGATAAATGCAGAAGCAAAGGTTTATATGTTCAAAACGGGATGGATAATTATTGATCCCGGCACAAATGAATCTATTGATGTAAACGGCTTTGTACTTTTAAGCAATGAAGGAAATGAAATGTCCGTGTATCATTTATGGGGAGAGTGAAAGAAAATAAAGAAACAACAAAGTAAAAGCTATTAAGAGAGAAATTTAATAAAGAAAGCCTTTAAAAAGAGGGAAATTTTATAAAGACGCCTTTTACAGCCTATAACTTTTTGATTCAAGAAATTTCTTTGAGGAGTTCTTTAAACT
>CAINEZ010000355.1 GCA_903847905.1 uncultured Bacteroidota bacterium | reverse complement strand
TGTTTTTTGATTTTATATTTTCCCGGATTGATTATAAAAATATCCTGTAGAACTTGTAGTTAATAAAGTTGCAAAAATAAGAAAATTATTTTATGAGATCGGCAAATGTAGTTTTTTCCAACTTATCGGCAACATAATCGCGAATGTCAATAAAAACACTAATTAACTTTTTATGTTGCTCAATAGGAGTTATCTCGTAAAAATATTTACTTACAGATTCAACAGGGGCTAATGCGCCGTCCATTAAACGGATAATCTCGGCAAGAGAGATTTGTTCCGGGGTTTTTGTAAGTTTGTAGCCACCTTCAGAGCCTTTTTTGCTTTTTACAAACCCTGAAGTTTTCAGTGTGATCAGGATCTGTTCAAGAAATTTTTTAGGTATAGACCACCTTTGCGCAATATTGATAATTTTAATATAACCTTTACCGTAATTCTCTGAAAGATCAATAAGGGCAAGGCATGCATATTCGCTTTTCTTGGAGAGTTTCATGGCACTTAATTTAATTAAAAACAAAACTACTGTCTTTTGATGATAAAAAAAATATTTTTTCTAAAATTTTCAGAAAGGGTAACGTAAAATAAATCATAAAGAATTGGTCGGTTTAACATAATAAAGATAAGGCAACCTTTTGATTATTATTACGTCTTTATTTTGATTTTAACAAAAAGAATATTTATTTTGCATTATATCGTTCTTAACAGATTGAAAAAACGATTAGAAAGAACGAAGGCGAAGCAAAATAATTTTTTTTTCACCCCGAAGTTTCGGGGGGTTCTGTATGGGTATAATCTATTATGTTTATTGAAATTTTATTTTAATATAAAAATTATGTATAAAATCAAATCTTAAAAGTAATTTTTATGAGAAATTTAATAAAAACATTTTTCTTTTTTGCACTTTTGATTTTAACAGCGTACTCTGTGAAATCACAACCGGGATGCCCTAACATTGATGCAGGACCTGACCAAACCCTTACTTGTACAACAACTTGCGCAACCCTCACGGCAACTGTTTTTGCTACCGGCGCTACTACAAGCTATGCTGTTTCACAAATTCCATACAATCCTCCAAGCCCTTTTAATGTCGGAACATCTGTACTTATAAATATTGATGATACATGGACGCAACCTATTAGCCTTCCTTTCGATTTCTGCTTTTTCGGAAATCAATACAATAAGGTATTAATAGGTACTAATCAAATACTCACATTTGATTTAGCAAATGCAGGCGGTTTTTGCCAATGGGGTATGTTTACAGGAACCACTTTACCAACAATTATGTATCAGAAAAACAGTATTATGGGTCCTTATGAGGATATTGATCCTACATATCTGGGTAATACTTATTGGCAACTTATTGGAACATATCCTTGCAGAATTTTAGTTGTTTCATATTATGAGACTCCTTATTTTGGCGACCCAAACAGTGTAAGCACGGCTTCTTGCCCAAACCCTTTGTTCGCAACCAGCCAAATAGTCCTTTATGAATCTACTAATGTAATTGAAGTTTATATTAAAAATAAAGAAACCTGTCCAGGGTGGAATAGTGGCTTAGCTACTGAAGGAATCCAAAACGCAACGCAAACAATAGGTTATGCAGTTCCCGGAAGAGATGGTACTGTTTGGACTGCATCAAATGATGCATGGAGGTTTACACCGAATGGCACACCTAATTATACCGTTTCATGGTGGCAGGGAGGGACCCAGATAAGCACTAATACTTCAATTACTGTTTGTCCTACTACAACAACTACTTATACGGCGCAAGCTGTTTATAATTGCTGTTCTGGAATCCAGGTTACCGTTACAGATGATGTAGTAGTAAATGTAAGTAACAGCATGGGACTTTCTATTAATCCTGCAAACCCAACTATTTGCGGAGGAGGTTCTTCCACTCTTACTGCATCAAGCACTGATCCGGCCGCTACTTTTCAATGGAATACAAGTTCTACTAATGCTTCTATTACTGTAAGCCCAACCTCTACTACTACATACACGGTTACTGCATCAACACCCGGATGTTCATCTCAGGCTTCTGTGGATGTAACGGTTTCTTCAAACCCTGTGGTATCTGTTAACAGCCCTGCTATTTGTAATGGACAATCTGCCACACTTACTGCAAGCGGAGCAACGTCTTATGTGTGGAGTACAGGTAATACAAATTCTTCTATTACTATTTCCCCTACCAGTACAACTCCATATACTGTTACGGGAACAAATTCAGGATGCACCGGAACAGGTACAGGTATTGTTACCGTGAATCCTTTACCAGATGCGCAAATTTCTCCTACTGATGCAAGTTGCGGCAATAATAATGGGAGCGCCATAGCAACAGGAGGAGCCACATATCTTTGGAACAACGGGTTGACATCAGCTACTATTACCGGGCTTGCACCCGGAAACTATACGGTTACTGTTACTGATCCTGCGGGTTGTTCTTCTTCAGCTTCCGCTATTATTAATAATACCCCTGTTCCTACTGCAACAGCTTCTTCAACTAATGAAACATGCGGCCTTTCAAATGGAACAGCAACTGCTTCTGCTGCTGGTACATGTTCTCCAAGTTATACTTATCAATGGAACACAACACCTGTACAAACTTCGCAAACAGCAACAAATTTACCAGCTGGAACATATACTGTTACAGTATCATGTAATGGTTGCACAACAACTACATCAACAGTTATTGCGAATATTGCAGAGCCTCTTTCTCCCGCAACAGTTTCTTCAACTGATGAAGCATGCGGGCAGGCGAATGGGACTGCTACTGTTTCTACGTCTGGTACATGTTCCCCCAGTTTTTCTTATCAATGGAGTACAATACCTGTACAAACAACACAAGCAATTACAAATCTGCCGGCAGGAACATATACTGTTACAGTAACATGTAATGGTTGCACAACTTCTGCATCAACAATGATCGCAAATATTCCTGTTCCTACTGCAACAGCTTCGTCAACTAATGAAACATGCGGATGGGCTAACGGAACCGCAACGGCTTCTGCTGTTGGTACATGTTCCCCAAGTTTTTCTTATCAATGGAGTACAATACCTATGCAAACTTCGCAAACAGCTACAAATTTGCCTGCAGGAACATATACTGTTACTGTTACATGTAACGGTTGCACAACAACTACATCAACAATGCTCACGAATGTTGCAGGTCCATCAGTATCTATATCAAGCATAACAGGCGCAACCTGTAGTAATGCAAACGGCTCTGCAAATGCATTGGTCACTGGCGGAACACCTCAATATAGTTATACATGGAGCTGCTCTCCTCAGCAGCATACTCAAAACATGGTAAATGTTGTTGCAGGTAATTATGTTGTTACCGCTACAGATTTGAATGGATGTACGGCAACTACTTCAGCGTCGATATCAGGAACACAGAGTCCTACGGCAACAACATCTGAAATAAGCGAAGAAATATGCGGAAGAGCTAATGGGGCAGTTGCTGTAACAGCTAACGGAGGACTTGGGACTTATACGTACGTATGGAATAATGGGGACACAGCATCAACTGTTACAGGGCTTACAGCCGGAAGTTATTCAGTAACCGTTAGTGATGGAAGTTGCACTACTTCTGCCACGGTTAATGTAATTGGGATTCCGGGACCTGATGCCGATTTTTCTGCACATCCCAATGTTCTTACAATTATGGACGGACCTGTTTCATTTGTTGATAATTCTTCGGGAACCGTAACAACTTGGCAATGGAATTTTGGTGATGGTACTCAAAATGGTAGCGGCAAAGAATTAAATCATGATTATGAAAATATCGGCACATACTTGGTAACACTTATAGTTACTGATAATAATGGATGTAAAGACACGACTACCGATACCATTAAAGTCAAAGATATATTTACTTTTTATGTGCCTAATGCCTTTACACCTGATGGTGACGGAATAGATGATTCTTTTTACCCGAAGGGAATAAACTGGGATCCAAACCATTTTGAAATGTATATTTTCGATCGTTGGGGAAATTTGATTTACCAGACAAGGAACGTAGAAGGCAGATGGAATGGCACCGTTAATAATAAAGGCACACAGGATGATATGCTTGCAGATGTATATGTTTACCTGATAAGGGTAAAAGAACTGGAAGGACCTAAACATGAATATATCGGAAAAGTTACTTTGGTGAGATGAAAAATAATATTTTTAATTTTAAAATAGAGGTTATACAGAATAAAAAACAGTTTGATTTTATACTTTTTTGATGCTTCAAAACTATTCATTTTATTGACTTTAATTTTTTATAAAAACCAAAATACCTTATTCGACATAATTATATGCGGCATGAAAAAAATATTAGTTTCTTTTTTTACCTTAGTTGGAATTATTCCGATTTTTCTTTGTGAAAGTTCCATAGCCCAAAGTATTTCTGAGAAAAATAATAATGCAAAGCCTTGGAGTACTAATAACCCATTTAAAACAGATGCCTTCGTAGAAAATTTAGGACAGTTTAATAACTGGGCTAAAACATCTGCTCCTATTAAATATGCTATAAATAACGCCTATAAAATTTTCTTTACGCAGCAAGGCCTGACT
>CAINEZ010000354.1 GCA_903847905.1 uncultured Bacteroidota bacterium | reverse complement strand
AATATTTATACATATTTTGCAATATTGAAAAATAATCATAATTTTGCACTCCAATTTAATGGAAAATAAATCATTAATAATTAATTAAAAAGAAAGAAAGAAGGAAAACATCATGATTATTGTACCTATTAAAGAAGGCGAAAGCATTGATAAAGTATTAAAAAAACTTAAAAGAAAATTTGAAAAAACCGGTGTTGTAAAAGAACTCAGGGAAAGACAAAAATTCACAAAACCTTCAATAAAGAAAAGGGAAGAAAAGCTTAAAGCTATTTACATCCAGAAACTTCAGGAAGCCGAACAATCCAATTAAAAAAATATTTCTCACTCCTGATGAAGAAATATTTGCGCCCTGTAATTATTTATATTACTTTTGTTATTATTACAGGTCAGGTATTTCTTCTTTTTTTTAGATGCTGCTGATGACAAGAGAAAGATTTATACAATATATTCAGTTTGAAAAAAGATACTCTCCTCATACAGTAACTTCATACAATAACGATCTCAACCAATTCTTTTTATACATTGAAAATGAATATCAGATTTTTGATATAAAAGATGTGAATTTCTTACAGATACGTTCATGGCTTTCAAAGATGATAGAAAATAATATTACTACGCGTACTGTTAACAGGAAAATTGCAACTTTAAAATCATTTTATAAATTCCTTATAATTGATGGGGTACTTAACGAAAACCCAATGGTAAAGATTACTACACCGAAAATGTCAAAACTTCTTCCTGAATTTGTTGAAAAAGAAAAAATGGATTTACTTCTTGATAAAGTTGATTTTGGTAAAGATTTCGTAGGAGTGAGGAACAAACTGATATTGGAGGTATTTTATATGACAGGTATGCGCCTTTCAGAGTTAGTTAACCTTAAAATTTCCGATGTTGATATATCGAAAAACATAATTAAAGTAGTAGGCAAAAGAAATAAAGAACGTATCATTCCGTTTAGTAATTCATTGACTAAACAAATTGAATTTTATAAAAAATTAAGAGAAGAAATTTTAGAAGCAAATGAAAGTAATTTCTTTTTTCTAACGGATAAAGGGGAAAAAATATACGAAAAACTCATTTACAGGATCATCAATCATTATCTTAGTATTGTAACTACTATTAACAAAAGAAGCCCCCATGTATTAAGACATACTTTTGCTACCCATATGCTAAATAATGGCGCTAATCTTAATGCTATTAAGGAACTTCTTGGGCATGCAAACTTATCTGCAACTCAAATTTATACACATAATACCGTAGAAAAACTTAAAAAAGTTTATAAACAATCTCATCCAAAAGCTTAAAAACAGGAGGAAGCTATGAAAATTAATATCAGTTCAATCCACTTTAAAGCGGATCAAAAATTAGAAGATTTTGTTCAGGAAAAAGTTGAACGACTTTCTGCTATTTATGATGGTGTTATCGGAAGCGAAGTAACATTAAAACTTGATAAGAACAAAGTAACAGAGAACAAAGTGGCCGAAATTAAATTATTTATCAGGGGAAATGACCTTTTTGCCAAAAAACAATGTAAAAGTTTTGAAGAAGCCACCGATAGTGCCGTGGAAGCTTTACGTAAACAGTTGAAAAAATATAAAGATAAAATAAAAGGTATATAAATATACATATCTTTATATTATTGTTAATCAATGAGTTTGCTTTTATTTGAAATTTGATTAAAAAAAGTTTGGCAATATTTTTGGTAATTAATAAATGAATTAATACATTTGCAGACCTTTTTAATGAAGGTCTGCTTTT
>CAINEZ010000353.1 GCA_903847905.1 uncultured Bacteroidota bacterium | reverse complement strand
TCACAGATCCAACGCTTCTTTTATAATATCATTTTATTTTTTATATATAATTACTGTTTTTTATCTTCTGCACAAAATTTTTCAATTAAGTCATATGCTTTATTAAAGCCCAGATCGAACGCTTTATTCCAATCTTCACATGCTCCGGTTTTATCGCCCAGCTCGCCTTTGCAAACACCTCTCAAATCATATACTTCACCATAATCAGGTAAAAACTTAAGCGCTATATCAAAATCCGTTATAGCTTTTTTATAATCTTTAAGATTGTATTTTGCCATTCCCCTGTAAGCATAAGCTTCGCCATTTTCAGCATCCAGTTCAATAGACTTGTTCAGTTCGGTTATTGCTTCTTTGTAATTCTTCAGGTCAAGCTGCTCATTTCCCTTTTTCAGGTAATCCTGAGCGGTAATATTTGTTGAATTATCGCCATTTTCCGTTGTATGTTTATGTATTTTGCACCCAAATAACAAAGTTGAAATTATTATTAATGCAAAAAATGATTTTAAAAAGTGTCTGTATTTCATTGAATGATTTTTTTTCAAAGATATTAAAATATTTTTTATCAATAAAATTTCATAATATCATCAAAATAATATTTACCCCAAAACGGTCTTTATTATTTATTTAACACCAAGTATTATTCTAAATATTGTGCCTTTACCCAATGTTGAGCTGCGAACAAATATTTTACCTCTGTGGTATTCCTCAATAATTCTTTTGCACAAGGTCAGTCCAAGTCCCCAGCCCCTTTGCTTGCTTGTGAATCCGGGTTTAAAAACTGTTTTGAATTTTGATTTAGGGATTCCCTTGCCGGTATCAGAAATATCAATTATAAGAAGGTGGTTTTCTTCTGTAATGGCAATATCAATCCTGCCTTCGCCATCCATGGCATCAATTGCATTTTTACAAAGGTTTTCTACAACCCATTCAAACAGCGGTATATTTAGTGGAGCAAAATATTCAAATTCACGAGGTAAATTAACAGAGAAAATGATTTTACTTGATGTTCTTGAACGTATGTAATCTAAGGCTTCATAAATTACTTTTACAATATTTTCATTTTCAAGTATGGGAAGCGAGCCAATGTTTGAAAACCGTTGCGTAATGACCTCAAACCTGTGAACATCTTTTTCTATTTCGTCAATCGTTTCGTGATCAAGATTTTTTATTTTTAAAATTTCAACCCATGCCATCAATGAAGAAAGCGGAGTACCGAGCTGATGAGCGGTTTCCTTTGCCATTCCAACCCAAACCTGATTTTGTTCGGCTTTTCGCGCAGTGCTGAAAAGTAAATATGCAATCAACAGGAAGAGTCCTATTATGAAAAACTGCGCATACGGGTAATATTTCAATTGTGTAAGAAGAAAAGAATCTTTATAAAACACATAGCTTTTGCCAAAGCCGGATAGAACAATTTCAATTGGTTTATTCTGAGCCTGCATTACAGAGATCATATCATTAATATATGCCTTATCGTTAACTCTCAAAGAGTCTATATTTCCATATTTAATAATTTTTGATTTACTGCTGTCGGTTATAATCACAGGAACCGAAGCTGAATTAACTACAACCTCCTGAATAAAAGATTTTATAAGATCGTTCAAAACATTATGTAATCCTGTAAATAATTTCGAATCCTTATAATAAAGGTAGCTTTTCTTTGAACCATAAGTAACTATTATCGGCTCATATTGGGTAAATTCATTTTTCAGTTTACCTGATAAAGTTTTAATACTGTCATTAAAATCTACATTTTTAGCAGCTGTAATATTCCCCTTTTCATCTGCAAGTACTACGGGAATATTTGTATTTCCCGAAATAATCTCGGAATAAAAAGTCAGATCTTCCGTATTATCGGCTTCTATAAGTCGTTTTGTGGCTTCTGCCCAAAGTTCAACTCTTTTACGTTCTTCTATTTTGATCTTCTCGAAAAATTCTTCGGTATATTTTACGAGGCTTGCTTTTTTCTGTACAGCTCCCGCCCATGTTTCAATTTTTTTTCTTTCATCTTTTGCTATCTTTTCTACAAGAATATTAGTGTACCATAGCGAAGCCCCTATAATAATAAAGGCGAAAACCAGCAACAGCCATTTCCATTTTCGTTTTTGTATGTATATGTCCAAGGTTTTTTTAATTAAAATTAATGATTTCTTATTAACGAGCCAAATTTACAACTATATGAATTATAATTTTTGCATTATGTTTATTATTGCCCTTTCTCCCATTCACCGTTTCTCCCATTCATTATTTCAATCAATATTTATTAATATCTTTTTAGTTTCTTTTAATATCTATATCAATATCCCAATATCTATTAATATCTTTTCAGTTTCTTTTAATATCTATATCAATATCCCAATATCAACTAATATCTTTTCAGTTTCTTTTAAT
>CAINEZ010000352.1 GCA_903847905.1 uncultured Bacteroidota bacterium | reverse complement strand
TGTAAACCTATATCCCACGGATCATATCCCAATACCAGACCTGCAACTTCTTCGTAGGTAAAGACGGGTATACCTTGTCCGTCCTGGCCATAGGTTTTGCCTGTCATCTCAGCAATTGCATATTGCCATTTATCAAGAAACATCGGGCATCCCGGACAATTGGTAAGGATCATATCTGGCTTATATGGCTCCATTGATTCGAATTTTTTATGCGAACATGAAACAGAATACCCTCGGTTGGCCTGAACAAGATATTGCCTAAACCCAAAACCGCAGCAATGTCTTCTTTCTGGATAATCAATTACTTCGCCGCCCCATTCTTCGATCATGCCGGTTAGAACATAAGGATATTCAGCGCCACCAACTCCTTTATCCGGAAACATTTTTGCATAATGGCAACCGATATGTTCAACTACTTTTAAGGGTTTACCTGTTTCTTTATCAACAAGTTTATGTTTTGCCTTTTGAAAAATCTCTTTTCGGAATTTATAAATAACATCACTTGCATGCGCAAGGTTTTTGGGAATTTTAAATTCCCGTCCTGTAGCTTTTTTTAAATATTCCCTTACTTTTAATTCCACTTCAGGGAAGTGATGCCAGGTATCAAGCACTTCAGTATAAATTCCAAAAGATGTAATACATGAAGGCACAAGGTTTTCGTATCCTGCTTCTGTCATAAGAGCGAACTGCCTTGCAACTACTGTCATCATTGTATCAACCGGCACTATGTCGCCATGATAGCCAATACCGGTGCAGGTAGTGTGGCATGGATGCTCGTAAATGTCCCTGCCAAGCTCTTCGCGAAGAATTCGCAAAAAGGTTGTTTCGGAACCAGGGAAAAAATTCTGACGGACACAACTTCTTACATAAAAATATTTATCGTTTGCGATTTCTTTCTGGTATTCTTTCCATATCGCCTGTTTGCCTTCTGCTTTCATTGTCTGTTGTGAGTGTTATTATTGTGTGAATATATATGCGAAAAATATTCATTGTCAATTCCATCATCAAATTTCATATTCATTTCTTCGGCTTTTTGTTTTGAAAATTTTTCAATTTTTTCAAAGCGTTCAGTGCCGCCGGTAACATCAAAAATTTTTCGTATTTCATCAAGAGCTTCTTCAGGGATTTTTCTAAGAATGCCGGGACCATTTCCTTTATAATTGGCGCCAAGTCGTTCAAAATTTTCTTTCCAGTTTTTCTGAATCCAATCCCAAACAGGACCTTGTTCGGGGTGAAGGTCAGTGCCAATGCCTTCAAGATAAAGGCAATATCCGAATTTTAATATCCATTGCCCTACAGTTCGTTTAATTGCAAGCTGCTGACGTCCTTTTTCCGATTCTACAAAATAACCCAATTCTTGTGATAATGCACGAAGAGCCATAATGACCAATCCGGGAGTATTGTCTCGCGGGCATCTTGTTTTGCACGACATACATTCGCCGCAGTACCAGATAGTATCACTTTTCAAAAGTTCTTTTATTTCGTCCTCATCCCTTGTTTGTACCGTATCAATAATATTTCTCGGATCGTAATTGTAAAATGAAGCGGCAGCGCATATTGCAGTGCATGTTCCACAGTTGATGCAAGCCTTCAGACCTTCCTTAAACCTAACATCTTCCATTAATTTATCGAATAATACACCCATAATTGATCTTTTTATTTATTGTCTATCGGTTTGGTCGGCAAAGGTAAATATTTTATTAAAACTAAAAAAAAAATCAAAAAATTATTGAAAATAGTTATTAATATTATGCAGAAAACTGAACAATAAAAAAACTGCAATTATTTGATAAACAAAACAATTACAGTTTTATTTGAGGTCTCTTCCGGATTCGAACCGGAGTAGGCGGTTTTGCAGACCGGTGCCTAGCCACTCGGCCAAGAGACCATTTTTAAAGGTTACAAAGGTAAAAAAATATCTTAATCATTTAGCCCATTAACATAATTTTATATGATTTATTTTTTTGCAAAATGTGGATTTATTTTTTTAATCATTGTGATATAACCATACTTTTGCCAGGAAATAATTTGCAATTTGTATTAAAACCAATTATTCTTTTTCAATGGTTTTTAAATTCCCGATATTCGACGATTTTCTTTCACTAATATATCCGCGTATTTGCATGGCATGCGGCAGGAGCCTTTTTAAATACGAGGAATGTGTTTGTACATTTTGTCTTTATCATTTGCCAAAAACGAATTTTCATCTTGAAGAAGATAATCCCGTAAGCCGCTTATTCTGGGGTAAGGCGAAGATTTGCTCTGCTGCATCAATGTTTTATTTTTACAAAGGGGGCAGGGTTCAGCACTTAATGCATCAGCTAAAATATAAGGAACATAAAGAAATTGGAATTTATTTAGGGAAGCTTTATGGAAAAGAACTTTCAAAAACCCCGTTATTTAATACTTCCGAATATATTATTCCTGTTCCCATGCATCCAAAAAAACAAAAAAAAAGAGGCTATAATCAAAGTGAAATAATTGCCATGGGACTTTCACAGTCAATGAATATTCCGGTTGATATCAAGACCCTGGTAAAAACCACAAAAACAGAAACACAAACCAAGAGATCGCGATTTAACCGATGGGAAAATGTAAAGGAAGTTTTTGAATTAAAAGAGCACGATCACCTTGTCAATAAACATATTTTACTTGTAGATGATGTGATAACAACAGGATCTACTCTCGAAAGCTGCGTTATAAATTTATTAAAAATCCAGGGGATAAAAATAAGTATTGCATCAATGGCCTGCGCTTATCATTGATATTGATAATGGTTTTAGGTTGGTGGTTGATGGTGATAGGTTTTGTTTTTATGTTTCAAGGTAATGGTTGAAAACCTAATGAACATTCACATATTACCAAACCAACAGCTTTATACTTTAAACCATTTTTTATTTTTCGAAAATAAATGTATTTTTGCATAAACAAACGGGGAATTAGCTCAGTTGGCTAGAG
>CAINEZ010000351.1 GCA_903847905.1 uncultured Bacteroidota bacterium | reverse complement strand
TATTGAGTTTTCATCAACATAAATAAAGTTGCCACTCTTTTTTAAAAAAGGAACTAAAACATTTTCGTCCGTCGGTAATTTATGAGGAATTTTTATAAAGTCACCAGTCTGTTCTTTTTTCAACAATGCAATCTTCCCATCAAGTATCATTTCAACTTCATCTCTATCTTCACCAAGTTTATCCGCTTTACGAAAAATAATTTCTCTTTTCTTTTCGGTAACTTCACCATCAGCAAGAGCCATATTCATTAAAAATTCTAATTCTGAATTCATTTTTTTGATTTTAATCTCTTTGGGTTAATTCCCCGCCGCTTGCGGCGTATTCTGCTTGTGCTGTTGGGGATTTGATACCTTGCTGCTTGCGGCGAGGAGATTCATTGTATTGCCAATTAAATTGTTATGTAACTCAATGTTGTTAATCTTTTAATTGGTCAATAGTCATTACCGTTTCAATATTATGGGCGTTCGGCAAAGTAATAATAAAAATCTGTTTTGCATATTCCGAATTAATAAACTTATCGAATTTTTTTCCTAGCACATGCATAAGTGATTTCAAAGAATTATTATATAACAGAAAAACACCAGCTTGATATTGATATGTAGAAATAAAGGTTATAATCGTTTCAAAGTCTTTAATTATACCTTTTTTGTCGAGGGTTCCTTTTACTTCAAAAATGATTGTATTCCCAAAGTGTTGTCCAGGAATATGAAATACAAAATCTGGATTTTTTCTATCCTTTGCTTTAAAATCTTTATGTCCTCTTTTGTCAATTTCTCCATTTAATGTCAATTTATTACTGTCATCTAGTATTAGCCTAAGTTGGTGATAAAGTTCATAGCAAAAAACTCTTTCTCTAACAATTCCAGATGGTTCATAAGTTGTCGTTAGTCTGAGATATTTCTCAGTTACTTGTACTGCTGCTTTGGTTATGATTCCAATTATATCTTCTATCATTTCTGTCGATTAAATAAAGTGTAAAATGTTCTATAAAAATTATTGATAACACTCAGTTTCTAATTTGGAGTTTCCA
Organism: uncultured Bacteroidota bacterium; assembly: GCA_903847905.1. Classification (GTDB taxonomy): domain Bacteria; phylum Bacteroidota; class Bacteroidia; order Bacteroidales; family CG2-30-32-10; genus CAINEZ01. The sequence continues at coordinate 2,109 of CAINEZ010000351.1, read as the reverse complement.
TATAGAGTAATTACATCCTGAATTAATTTGTCTGGATCGCGATAATTTATTGATTGTTGTTTCCCATCGGTAATTTCTATCCCATAAAAGGCTTCTTTTTCTATTTCACTTAGATTTTTATATTCATCTAATTCGACATTAATGATATTTGCATAAAAATATCTTTCATTTTCAATCAATCGATCTCTGATTGTAATTTTTGCATTTAAGCCATAAGGGAATAAATGGCGAACAGTTTTAATATACATTGTTTTTATGTTTATTCAGTTTTGCTAAGTTTGCAATTAAGCATTATAGATTTAAATTATCCTGCAAATATACATCTTTTAAATCACTTTTATAAAAACCAAATAAAATATTCAAAAAATATTCATCCATATAGGACGCTCCTATGGGGCTTAAATTCGTGAGTGTATTATTTTTTCTACAAACAGCCTTCCTCTCCGAGGCTTAAAACATTATATCCCGCCATATTATAGTCCCGACTTTTCAGTCGGGGTTGGGGTTTCTTCCTGCTTTATTCAATGTGTGATGTAAACGCCCTTTCACCTTTTAATCTGCCAGGTTTTCAAAATCCGGCAGCTTTCTTTCTATACAATGTCAAACGCTTTTTGCCAACTGTCTAACGCTTTATATCAAACAGAACAAATCACATGATACATCATACGAATTTCAATGTTAAACGCACCCTGTTAAAGCCCCTTTCTTCAATGCCTGTCCCGCATACAAACCTGTCCCGCACACGCACCAGTCCCGTACACGTAGTGTCGGGAGTGTCGGGAGTGTCGGGAGGGTTTGTGGTTGAAAAAACAGTCTCCATCACTGCCTGCCAGAAAAGCTATGAGCGTTCTCATATAGTGACAGCCTGTCCCGCACACAGCCCTGTCCCGCTCACGTAACTGTCCCGTACACGCACCAGTCCCGTACACGCACCAGTCCCGTACACGCAGTGTCGGGAGTGTCAGGAGTGTCGGGAGATTGCAAACGCTCTTTTATTAGTGAAGCCTTCACTCGAAGTGAAGGCTTCACTTGTCGTGCATTCGGAATGTTTTCTTCTACACCAACAATCCCTGTCTTCAAAAACAGTCGCGTTTCATCAAAAATCATATCCACACAATGTCAAATGCTTTTTGTCAAATGTCAAATGCTTTTTGTTCAATGTCAAATGCTTTTTGTTCAATGTCAAATGCTTTTTGTCAAATGTCAAATGCTTTTTGTCAAATGTCAAACGCTTTTTGTTCAATGTCAAACGCTTTTTGTCTAATGTCAAACGCTTTTTGTCAAATGTCAAATGCTTTTTGTCAAATGTCAAATGCTTTTTGTCAAATGTCAAATGCTTTTTGTACAATGTCAAATGCTTTTTGTCAACTGTCTAAATACTTATGGCAAGAAGCACAAATCAATGTTACACCATCCGCATTTCAATTGTAAACACACCCTGTTAAAGCCCCTTTTTTCAATGCCTGTCCCGCATACAAACCTGTCCCGCACACGCACCAGTCCCGTACACGTAGTGTCGGGAGTGTCGGGAGGGTTTGGGGTTAAAAAAAACGTTCGGCGGCAGGATCTGCCTCCGTCGCCTATATTCTTGTAGGCTACAGCCTAAATACCATCAAGTCGTAGTACGACTCCAAGCCGTGCCACGACTAAAAAAACTAATAATGTCACCCCTCTATGGTTTATATTCGCATTTGAATTATATTTACTACCAATATGCCACCTCTACGAGATTCAAAACTCTTTGTGTTCTTAGTATATGATCTTTGTCTTGTCCCGTACCGTAGGTCGGGAGTCCCTTGTGGTAAAATATTTTTCCTCGGTTAGTCTTCATGAAATGCAAGTTAGTCTTCATGAAATGCAAGTTAGGCTCCATGAAATGCAAGTTAGGCTTCATGAAATGCAAGTTAGGCTCCATGAAATCCAAGTTAGGCTCCGTGAAATGCAAGTTAGGCTCCGTGAAATCCAAGTTAGGCTCCGTGAAATGCAAGTTAGGCTCCGTGAAATCCAAGTTAGGCTCCGTGAAATCCAAGTTAGGCTCCATGAAATCCAAGTTAGGCTCCATGAAATGCAAGTTAGGCTCCGTGAAATGCAAGTTAGGCTCCATGAAAT
>CAINEZ010000350.1 GCA_903847905.1 uncultured Bacteroidota bacterium | reverse complement strand
CGGCACCTGTTGTAACCGTAGTCAATAACTGTGGCTACTCTGTATTATCAACAACAGCTACAGGATCATTGTTATGGAGCACAGGAGCTACGACTTCGTCTATCACTATTACTACAGCCGGAACATATACCGTTACCAGAACTTTAGGCGGATGCACCAGCGCTTCAGGCTCAGGGATAGCAGCACCTTTATCAATACCATCGGCACCTGTTGTAACCGTAGTCAATAACTGTGGCTACTCTGTATTATCAACAACGGCTTCAGGGTCTTTGTTGTGGAGCACAGGAGCTACGACTTCGTCTATCACTGTTACTACAGCCGGAACATATACGGTAACCAGAACATTAGGCGGATGCACCAGCGCTTCAGGCTCAGGTATAGCAGCACCGTTAGCAATACCATCAGCACCTGTTGTAACCGTAGTCAATAACTGTGGCTACTCTGTATTGTCAACAACAGCTACAGGAGTTTTACTATGGAGCACCGGAGCAACCACTTCATCTATTATGGTTACAACAGCAGGAACTTATTCAGTTACTCAAACTTTAAGTTCCAATGGAACAGGATGTAATAGTTCTTCAGGATATGGTATTGCTTCACCATTAGTTATACCATCGGCACCTGTTGTAACCGTAGTTAATAACTGTGGTAACTCTGTATTGTCAACAACAGCTACAGGATCATTGTTATGGAGCACAGGAGCAACGACTTCGTCCATCACAGTTACTGCTGCCGGAACATACACTGTAACCAGAACTGTAGGCGGATGTACCAGTCCATCAGGCTCAGGGATAGCAGCACCTTTATCAACACCATCAGCACCTGTTGTAACAGTGGTCAATAACTGTGGTAATTCTGTATTATCAACAACTTCAACAGGATCATTGTTATGGAGCACAGGAGCAACGACTTCGTCTATCACTGTTACTACAGCCGGAACATATTCCGTTACCAGAACAGTAGGCGGATGTACCAGCACTTCAGGCTCAGGAATTGCAGCACCATTAGCAATACCATCAGCTCCTGTTGTAACGGTTGTCAATAGTTGCGGATATTCCATATTGTCCACAACAGCTACGGGATCATTGTTATGGAGTACAGGGGCAACGACTCCGTCTATAAATGTAACTACCGCGGGTACATATACTGTAACAAATACAAGCGGCGGATGTTCAAATTCAGCAAGTGTAACAATCACTCAACCGGCAGCAGTATTGTCTTCTGCAATTTCAAGCCAAACTAATGTAAATTGTTTTGGACTGTCATCCGGAAGCGCCACTGTAACTGCTTCTAATGGGACATTACCTTACACTTATTTATGGAATACGGTACCATCACAAACATCACCAACTGCTACGGGTCTTGCATCAGGATCATATTCTGTTACAATTACAGATCATGCAGGATGTACAAGTTCAGCAAGTGTTACTATTACCCAGCCGGCAACAGTATTATCTTCTACGATTTCAAGTCAAAATAATGTAAATTGTTTTGGACAATTAACGGGAAGTGCTTCAGTTTTGGCAAGTGGTGGTACAGCTCCTTACACGTATTCATGGAATACAAGTCCGGTTCAACACACTAGTTCTGTTTCAGGTCTTTCAGCAGGAACCTATAGTGTAATTGTTACTGACTATAAAGGATGCACCTCGATGACTTCAGCTACAATAACTCAGCCATCACTGGCACTTTCGATAAGTAATACCTTTATTGATGTTACAACATCCGGAGGTAGCAATGGGTCGATAACATTAACCGTTACAGGAGGTACTTCACCGTATAGTTATTTATGGTCGAATGGAGCAACAACACAAAATTTGGTTAATATTCCGGCTGGCGTTTATTCAGTTGTGGTTACAGATGCACATGGTTGCAGTATCCTTTCAAATGAAATTCTGATTAGTCAACCTTATGCTTGTTCAGGTTTCCGCACAGAAACACAAGGAGGATGGGGAACAGTATGCCATGGGACGAACCCCGGATGCTACAGAGATGCACATTTCGCATCGGCTTTTCCATCAGGGTTAACAATAGGTTGCATAAACCATCTTACTTTAACTTCTGCAGCAGCTGTTGAAGCATTCCTTCCATCAGGAACGACACCTTCAGCGCTTCCAGCAGGAACATTAACTAATCCCGGTTCAACTTATTCCAATGTCTTGGCCGGACAATTAGTGGCTGCGACTTTAAATGTTGGATTTGACAGTACAGATGCAAATTTTGCTCCATCCTCAGGATCTCTTGGACACCTTATAGTAACTTCTGGAACCTTCTCGGGATGGTCAGTAAACAGTTTGCTTGCAGAAGCAAACAGAGCAATTGGAGGGTGTGGTTCTGCATATTCTTATTCAGCACTTACAACTGCACTTGATAATATCAATCAGAATTATGACGATGGACTTGTAAATGGTAATTTCCTCAGCTGTTCAATAAGCTTGTCAATATCTGGAGTAAATACTCCTTGTAATGGAACCAGCAGCGGTTCAGCCACCGTAATTGCAAGTGATGGTCAGTCACCATATACATATCATTGGTCAAATGGCGGCACCTCATCTTCTGTTTCAGGATTGAGTGCAGGTACATATTCGGTTACTGTTACAGATGCTCATGGAATATCAGCTATAGCATCAATAACAATTACTCAACCTCCTACCCCATCAACACCTGTTGTAACAGTGGTTAATAATTGCGGTAACTCTGTACTATCAACAACGGCCACCGGGTCATTGTTGTGGAGTACAGGAGCAACGACTTCATCAATTACCGTTACTGTTGCAGGAACTTATACTGTAACTCAAACTGTAGGTCAGTGTACTAGTTTACCAGGATCAGGTGTAACAGATCCTCATATTATACCTCCGGGAACAACGACTCCACCTGTGGTGACCGTTGTGAACAATTGCGGTAACTCTATACTATCAACAACGGCCACGGGGTCATTGTTGTGGAGTACAGGAGCAACGACTTCATCGATCACCGTTACTGCTGGAGGAACATATTCTGTGACCCGGACCATTGGCGGAACTTCAAGCATTCCCGCTTATGGTTTTGCTGAACCAAAGACTTTGCCTGTTGTGGATCTGGGCAACGACACTTATGTATGTGCCAAGCAGTCCGTATTACTTGATGCAGGAAATTCCGATGCCTCCTATCTTTGGACTCCGGGAGGTCAAACGTCTCAATCCATATTACTCGATTCATCAGGACTTAGTATTGGTACTCACTTGATTTCAGTGCTTGTAACTTCACCTAATTCATGTTCTGTTTCGGATTCGATCTTGGTTACTTTCGATCAATGTGCAAGTATATCGGAAGTCAACGACAATATTTTATTCAATATCAATCCTAATCCATCAAATGGAATATTCCATCTTGCAATTAATGGTTTGTATGAAACAGCTAATCTGAATATTATCAACATGAGTGGAAAAATCGTTTATAGCGATATCCTGAATAATGAAGGATTCGTCAATAAGTCTATTGATTTGGGATATATTCCGAAAGGTATGTATTTCTTAAGAGTAATTTCAAAGAATTACTCGCATGTTGAAAAAATTATTATTAATTAGAGATCATGTAAAAAATGGAGGGTTAAACCCTCCATTTTTTTATTTATAATCATTGTCAAATTAATAATTGCTGCTTTTGTATGTACTCTCTTTTTCCTACAGTATAAAATTAGACAGATTTTTACGTATATTTACGTGTAATTGCAAATATTTGCGTGTAATTGCGTATTAATGTGTGTGTGTGTGTATATATACACGTATGTTATTGCATGTTCTAATGCGTACACTTATGTCAACATGTGTTATTATGTATAAACACCTATTTCCATTCACCTTTCCCGGCGAATTATAAAGTTGCCGGCACGATGGGTCGCCTGCGCAAAATATTGAAGGGTGTAGTAATGAATTAAGGATAGATATTTCTTTTGAGATAAATCTTATCGCCGAAAGGAAGGTGCAGTGAATTATTTTTGAGAGATAGTGTGCATTTTTTGAGAGGCAGGGTTGGTTGGTTGAGTGACAGTGATGGTAAATTGATGTGCGATGAAGGTTTTTTGAGTGACAGTGATCGTTTTTTGATGTTCAGTGACGTTCTTTCAGGTTTCTTCGCTCATTTTTTATGTGTCAGCGTTCATCTTTTGAGTGCCGATGCTCGTCTTTTGAAAATCCGCGACCATCTTTTAGTTTCCGAGATCATCTTTTGAGTGTCGATGACTCAAAGTGAAGTTTCCGAGCTCATCTTTTAGTTTCCGAGCTCATCTTTTAGTTTCCGAGACCATCTTTTGAGTGTCGATGACTCAAAGTGAAGTTTCCGAGCTCATCTTCTGAGTGACAGCGTCCATTTTTTGACCGCCAGCGTCCATCTTTTAGTTTCCGAGACCATCTTTTAGTTTTCGAGTTCATCTTTTAGTTTCCGAGTTCATCTTTTAGTTTTCGAGATCATCTTTTAGTTTCCGAGACCATCTTTTAGTTTTCGAGTTCATCTTTTAGTTTTCAAGATCATCTTTTAGTTTCTTCGTTCATCTTTTAGTTTCTTCGCTCATCTTTGAGTTTCTTCGCTCATCTTTTAGTTTCTTCGACCATCTTTTAGTTTCTTCGTTCATCTTTGAATTTTTTCGTTCATTTAGCTACGCTGAGCTCCCTTCGGTCGGTTCTTTTTCTTTTATCTAAGTAATTCAGACAAGTTGTAAATCAGTTGCAATTGAACGCAAACGTATAAAAAGTGTTTACTTGATGAGGATAAATCCAAAGTTAATAGTGCTGAAAAAATCAAGAAAGGAGTTATACAGGCTAATAAATATCAATCTCTTGGCTTTCATCAATCATATTTAATGATAATCCTACTTGGTAAATCTGATCATGATGGTTAATTTTGAAATGTTAAATGCCCTATCAAACAAATTCTTGCAAACTTCTTAATTACAGGATATTATATTTATTTTTGACAGGATCTCTGCCCCATGCATCTCATTTTATCTTTATTTCTTTTGCTTCCTTTTGTTACACTCTGTTATTCGTGTTTGAAAATGCAAATTTCCATAATTAAAAAGTTCATTATTAATACATTTGATGATAATGAAGGCGTTTGCAAAAATTTGGTTTTAAAAAAATGCTCAACTTTTAAAGAAAATTTGTATGTTTTGGAGAATTAACATTTATTATGCAATTAGAATGTTGTACATTTAACGTATATAAATAATAAAAGCCACTGTTTATCAGTGACTTTTATGTATTTTATGTCGGGGTGAGAAGACTCGAACTTCCGACCACTTGTACCCCATGCAAGAGGTTAACTTATTGATTAAATGTTATTATTTATTAATGCTTTTATTTATTGCTATTTATGAAGTCTGTTAACATTCCATTCTGACATGTAACTACTCCTCTTTTGATATTTTTCACATTATTTTGTGCAAATTTTGTGCACATAAAACTCGAATTTTGGTTCATATCTTTTTTGATTAACAGGCCTTTTATTAATCTAATTTTGTACATTTGTAAAATTCTTGTGCAAATTTACTAATATTGTTAATATAATGCTTTATGAATGCAAATTTAAACATCATTTTAGATGCCCGTAGAATCAAATCAGACAATACTTTACCTGTAAAATTACGGGTATATGACCTCACAACACAAAAGGCCAAGCTCTACAACCTTAACATCAATTTAAGCAGGTCTGAGTTTAATAAAACTTGGGGAACTAACAATCCCCCAAAGGATTACCAGTTTTATAACGGCCTCTTGCATACTTATTACTCAGAAGCTGAGGAGATTATAAGAAGTCTTGATCCCTTTACCTTTGATATTTTCGAATGGAAAATGTTTAAAAGCAGAGGAAATGGAAAAAATATCTTCTTTTATTTTGAAACCAAAATAGAAGAATTAAAAGCACATAATAAATTTAGCACCTTGGATATATACTCCAGTTGCCTTAAGATGATGAAGGCCTTTTGTAAAAACAAAACAGGTAATGACCTTGAATATTTAGCGTTTATTGAAGTCACTCCAGTGTGGCTGCAAGACTTTGAAGATTATATGCTCAAAAAGGATAAAAGCAGGACTACCGTTTCTATATATGCCCGGGCTATACAGGCTATTTTTAATATGGCCATTTATAATAAGGATATAAGTGGAGAAATCTATCCTTTCGGGGCCAGGAAGTATGTAAGACCCTCTGTAAAAAAAGTAAAGAAAGCTCTGAGTAATGAACATCTCAAGGCACTGCTGACCTGCCCGGCACCTCCACCCTATCAGGATAAAGCCAGAGACTTTTGGTTTTTCAGTTTTGCTACTTTTGGAATGAATGTCAAGGATATTCTTTTATTAAAGTGGAAGGACATCTCAGAAGATAAAATCACTTATATACGATCCAAAACTGAAAATACATCAAAAAAAGAGGTAGTAGAACACGAAGTATATCTAACAGATATTTCAAGGGATATTTTAAAAAGATACGGTACTGCTGACCAAAAACCAAACGACTATGTTTTTGATATTCTGAAACCGGGATGGGATGAAAAACAAATTCACAGGGGAATACGGAATTTTACACGCTTTATCAACCAGCACTTACAAATCCTTGCAAAAAACAACAATTTGCCTGTAAGAATAAGTTCCTACTGGGCCCGACATAGTTTCGCGACCAAAAGCCTAAGGGATGGATATACCATGGACATGGTTGGAGATGCATTCAAACACAGTGATAATTCAGTGACAGTTGGATATTTTGCTGGTCTGGATAACCAGAGTCTAAAACAAATGAATGAAAAGGTTACCAAACTTTAATAATCTCTTTCACTCATGGTTTTCCAAAGCAAAATAATAAGTAATCAAAATAAAAAATAACTTAAAAACATTTTTTATGGCAGCCAATTATCATGCAATTATTTGCAGCATTTTCGAAAATTAATCAATTCATTGAATCATAAAATTAATGACTATTAGGTATTTTAAGAGATCTGCCAACTATAATTTTTGTGCTTGTAAGATTGTTTAGATTCATTATTGACTCAACCGAACAATGATACTTTTTAGATAATCCTACTAAGGTTTCGCCAGCTTTTACGACATGTTTAATTGACTCATTTGTGTTCTGAATCTGAGGTAATAAATCCTTTTTTATTTGTGAAAACGTTTGAGCTTGTTTCTCAATTTCCGAAATTAAAAGGGTGGTTTTTATCGATTTGGGATATTTCTCATTATAAGCATTAAAAAATGCCAGACTAAACAAATTTCCCTGAAGCATATAACCAGATTTTATAAAATGCAATTTGTCCTTTTTCGACAATCCATTTTTATACCATGATTCCATAGAGCCATCACCTCCCATAATGGCATTTAGATCCCAATAGGCAGAATTTGTGTTTTTTGCTATCATTCTAAAAGTATTGTTTATAGATTTAGTATAGGTTGGATAGACGTTATTACTTCTTGTATCTGGTGCAGAAGTAATAATGAACTCTACGTTAGGTAATTCTACTCGAATTTTTTTAATAAAATTGGCTATTTCTTTAAAGTAAGAAATTGAATCAAAAGTGGGATTGTAAGATTCATTTGATCCATAAGAAAAAATAATTAAATCTGGTTTTAGAGATTCAAGTTGTGGAATTAATAAGGGGGCAACTTTTACTATTTCTAAAAATTGTGCTCCCACAACACCAAAATGATGATATTGAATTCCCGTTTTCTGTGAATTCTCGAATAATATACCATATAGCACAAATTCCTTTTGTGATTCCTTCGTCTTTATAAAATTAAAAGTAAAATTTGATGATCGAGTTTTTGGAGTAATCGTAGTTATTTCCCAACTTGAGTTTTTGTCAAGTTCTGTATATCCATCATCGATAATATCATTTTGAGAAACTATCCCAAAGTTATTTATGCCATGAAAGATCTTTATTTTTCCAATATTAATTGGGCTATCACAATAAGGGCACTGCGAGTATGCAAAATCGAAGGATGCATTTGTATCATTAGTCTTAATACAGTAACCTGTTATACCCAGTGCTGTTCTTTCTGGATTTACAAGAAGATTGTTCCATATCCAATTGCCGGAAAATTTTGAAATTAGATTTGTCGGACCAAAGCTTTTACAGGCTGAATATGGAAACAAAATTCCCTCACCACAGTCTCCAAAAATCGTTTGCAAATTTTTCTTTATTGTTCCTGAAAAATGCCCCATTTGAATATGAGAATCACCAAAATGAACAATTACAAATTGTTTATTGCTTCCTTCCTTTATTGATTTTAATTTTTGAAATGATTTGTCAAGACCGGTAAAATTAATTATTTTATTTTTGCCAATATTTATTGGACTTTCAAACAAAGTACTATCATTATTTATTGATTGTGATTGAACATTGTAATTCAATATCAGCAACAAAATAATTCCCCAATATTTAAAATAACGTTTGGCCATCAGAATTGAAAATAAATAAAAGGTTGAACTGATGATGATTTTATTTGCAAAAACATTTGGATTACTATCCCAAGGAAAAATATCTTAAATATTAAATCAGTTTCATAGAACTTCATTTTTATGAAGTCTTTCAATTTATTTGGAAACAATGTTGCAACAAATCCAAAAATCAGAAGAACTATAAGCAAAGTATTGGTTCGGAAAATTGCTGGAAAATAATGGAAATCCATGTTAGTAAATAACTTTTTATAAATAATGAGTGCATCATTCATTGTTTCTGCCCGAAATGGTACCCAAAGCAAGCAAACACATACAAAGGTTATCGTCCAGAATAATATCTTTAAAGGTATTTTTTCTGTTTTTTTTGGAAATTTTAAAACAATTAATTTGTGAAATACCAATAATAATCCATGACCTGCACCCCAAAAAACAAATTTCCAGTTGGCTCCGTGCCAAAAACCACCAATAAGCATTGTCAGGAGAAGAAATAATAATTGCAATATTAATCCCTTCCTGTTGCCACCCATAGGGATGTATATATAGTCGCGGAGCCACGATGAAAGAGAGATATGCCAGCGTCTCCAAAAATTTGTAATGTTCAAAGCTTTGTAGGGCGAATCAAAATTAATCCGCAATCGAAAGCCCAACAATAAAGCGATTCCAATAGCCATGTCAGTATAACCGCTAAAATCACAAAATATCTGTAATGAATAGCATAGAACAGAAACCAAATGCTCACCTCCTGTGAACCCATTTGGTGTCGAAAAAACAGAGTCCGCATATTGACCAATAAAATCAGCTATTATGGCCTTTTTTATCAGTCCCTTGATAATTAAATAAAGTGCCTCATTTATTTTGGCCTTGTTTAGTATTGTTTTCTTTTTTATTTGAGGTAAAAAATCTTTAGCTCTAACAATAGGCCCTGCAACCAAATGCGGAAAGAAAGTCATATATAGTAAGTAATTTTTATAGCCGCTTGGTTTGAGTTTATTTTGGTATACATCCACAAGATAGCTTATCGATTGAAAAGTATAAAATGAAATTCCAATAGGTAAAATCAAATGAGTCAGGTTGTAATTTTCTCCACGAATATTATGGTAATTTTCAAGAAAAAAATTGCGGTATTTAAAATAAATCAGAAACGAAAGGCTAAATAGAATGCCTAAAATCAATATGGCTTTTTTCTGATTTTGCTTATTATTATGGCACATCCAAATCGAAAATAGATAATCAGCAGATAATGAAAGAACAAGTAATAAAATAAAAATACCACTACATTTATAATAAAAGTAAAATCCAAACAATATAATTGCTAAATCTCTCCATCTTATTTTTTTAAAGATAAAACCATAAAAAATTAAAAACAAAGAAAATATGAAAAGAAAAAAACCATTATGGAATAAAAATGGTTCTGCAGAATTATGAAATAATATCTTGGTCCATTCCATTTATTTCTTATTTTTCTTGACCAATAATAATTAATGGTGAATTACTAATTTTAAGTATTGTATCCTTTTTAAAACTTAAATCAATACCAGATGTTTTGAGTTTTGTAACACAAACTGCAACACTATCAAACCAAATTTTAGCTGCGTTTCTACTAGGATGCATGTGATCGCTTGCTCTTTCTAATTTCAACTTGTGTGAAGGATAAAATAATGTTCCATTAATTTCTTGAAGTAAGGCCGTAATTCCTTGGTCTTGCTTCCATGCGGCAGGTCCTATCCAAAAATAACGCACATGGTGTTTTTTTACGGTTGAAATTATTTTATTAATGTAAATCCTCCTACTATCCATATCCCTCACAAATAGCTCATTTAATCCTAAAGCAATAAACAAATAGGTTGGTTTAAACTTTTTTAGAAAATAGCTCAATGTATCTGAATTGCTCCATTGCTTTGTTGATGACCCATACCATAAAACTGATGCAACAAGTTTATGGTGATTTTTTGCACAACATTCATAAACCGGATTTCTTAAACCCTCTAATTGTGAATCACCAATTAGCATAACTCTTTCACCTTTATCTCTATTGGTATCATTTATTGTTGAATCCGGCTCTAGTTGAAGTTTTATTTCAGATGAATCTTTTACTATTAAATTAGAATCAACAATTTGTGTAGTTAAGCCTTTATATAAATTAGTAAATGGAGAGTTTGCCTTTTTCAACTCTAAAATCAATGGCTTTTCTGTACTGCCAATAATTAAAAAAAAAGTAAATAGAGTAAATAATCCTAATCCAACGGTTAGAAAATATCTTTTTGATGTTTTAGTTGTGTTCATATTGATAAAACAAGTTGTACGATAAATTAGCAAATTTGTTTAAATCAATATTATTTGAATTTCATTGAACCTTTTGGAATCTATTCTATTGTTAGCGTTTCGTTGGATAAATATTTTTTATCTATTGTAACTGGTATTAATCCCTTATACAGCGTATAGAATAATAACCACCCCCTGCGAGTTCGGTGCCGCCACTGTAACCCACTTTGCTGTCATCGTATTGCAGTGTCCTGACAGAGGGGTACCCTGCCAAATCCGAACCCCACCAGATGCCGTATTCGTCAATAGTCGTACCATACTCACCTTGCCTGAATATCGGGAGTGCTGTAAATCCGCTGCTATTGGTTGCTCCTGTATTAGGACGGGTCCAAATTGAAGTTGATTTTAACTTTCCTCCTGCAACATCCCTGCCACCTAAATAAACAATAAGCGTATACCATTCATCATCAGTGGGTAGATGCCAGCCAGAAGGACAAGCTTTTATTGCAGATTCCCAACTATATTCTTCTCCATATACCGAAACATTACGCTGATTACTATTATATGCCTTACTACCAGTGCCTGTTTTATATGCGAGATTTTCAGCCATCCAAATTTGTTTGCCTATTTTTACTATTTTATAGACCTTACCATCACGGGAGTCTTTAAACCTTCCAAATTTTTTGGTAGACGTATCTCCCCATTCCTGTTTTTTATATTCCTCTCTATCCCCTATTAAATGCTTGGTTGTTTCAACATAAATAAAATCTAACTTATCACTACTATTATCAACGCTATTGTCTACGTTTACTTCTAATTTGTCATGCTCTTTATTATAAGTAGCGACATGTTTTTTTAAGTCTTCACCTTCAAAAACACAATTATCACCTGTCTTAGTAATAGTGATTGTAATTGTTGTATCCGTTACATTTTGCCATGTTCCAAGAAATTTATTTGCTTTATCAGTACATGAGGAAAAAAGAAACACTGAACATAAATAAAATAAAAATTTAATTTTTGTTTTCATAGTTTAGATTATTACGATTTATACTCAAATTTAAAATTATTATTGATTCTCATTATACCAATTCATCTTACCATTGCCAGTGATTTTGTAGAATCCACTTGGCTTTGAGAGCCATCTTTGCTTATATTCACCCACTAAATTCATTGGTGTTTCTTCAATATAAAATGATGGATTATCTACAGAAGTATATCTTACCCTACCTTGTATCACCTTTGTTCCAGTATAAGAATCAAACCATGCTATAACAGTATCACCTTCATTTAATGTAGCTGAACCAGAAAAAGGTTTTGGTAAACTTTCATTTTTTTCTTTATCAGTAATAGACATGAATGGATATTCACGGTTATAAGTATCTTTTGCTCCGTTTTTATAAACAGTAAAATAATACCAAGTACATCCAGGTTCGGTTTTTGGATCACCGCTTTCTGTCCATATATAATCGCAACCATTTTTTTGATCATTTACATAATTTACTTCTTCCAATTTTGCCCCATTACTATACCATGCTGTATACTTTCCATTTCGTAAACCATTAATGTAATTTATTTCAGATTCTTTTTGCCCATTTTCATAGTACCAAATAAATAATCCATTACGTATTTTATTTGCCCAATAGTCAGAAAAAGTTCCTTCCATTTGTATATTTCCTGAAATATAATAATCTTTAACCTTACCACTAATTTTACCATCAGTATAATTTATTAACCTGTAATACTTAGCTCCCAGTCCATTCGGAAGTATATTCCAATTATTATCAAAGTAAATTTTCTCTTCTCCAGCCTTAATTTTTATACCATGAACTTTGTCATAAAAATCTATACTTGGATAAAGAGTCGCTAGTTTTTGATCTGACCATTCGTTTTCTAAAACATCAATAGAATAAACATAAATATCAAGGTTTGAACCTAATAAATTTGAAGTGTAATTTGCATGTGATGTCTGCTTATTTAAAATTGAGTAAGTGAATTTTAAATAAATTTTTCTATTAATTTTACCATTTGGGTCTTTTCTTTTTGCAATAAAAGATTTTGCTTGAATTTCTGGCATATTAAGATACCAATTAAAGTACTTGTAATTCACTATTTCACCGACATAGACCATTAAGTAACATGAATTATCATAATATAGAGGTAATGCCCCCAATCCCATAGTAAAATAAATAGGAAAAGAATTATTCGAAAATGAATATTCTCCTATTTCAGCTTTACTAGTTATAGTGTATTTGTTTTCAAAATTTACATTATTTATTCCATCTAAAATTTTGGCATTTAATTTGTCCGAATAGCTTTTTCTTTCAAATTCATCGTTTCGTTTTTGAATATAATTATTGTTATCAAATACAATTGCATAGTAGTCCAAGTAATTTCTTCCGCACCTATTTATTTCCATGGCATAAGTAAACGTACTTGAACTTGGATTTAAATTGTATACATTCATGAAATAAAAAAATGCTTGTTCCTTTTTAAGTTCTTGTGCAGTTAATAGCTTGAAACTGCTTGTGAATATACAGGCTAATGCTAAGAAGCATTTAATTTTCATTTTTCTTATTATAAATTTCCTACTCATCTGGCTTTTCAGTTCCGCCCCGTTTTTTTAAGTGGTTTCTGGTCTCCACTTTATTGTACCTCAAAAATAACTAATTTTCAATTCAAAATAAAAAAACCATCAAAAAAAAACTCCCCCAGCCACAACCAAGAGAGTTTTTTTACCTATAGTCTAAAAGCCTACAGTCTAAACACCTTCCTAAACCACTTCATCAATCCCTATCTCCCCATCCTCCGTATTGCTTTCATTGGCCACGAACAAATATGTCTTATCCGGAAATCCCAAATCCACCGAACTCTGTGTGGCTTCATCACCTCCTGTTATAAGTTTGAAACCTGCCGGTATCGTGGTCGGAGCATCAGGGGTTGCCTGTGTCCAATATTTCAGGTCAGGGTTTCCCAGGTTGCTGAACAAATAAATTTTTCCTGCTTCAATCTGAAATCCCATAGGCACAATTTTTAGCATCGGAATAATTTTATCAAACTCTCCGGGAGCGCCGTTGTCGCCCGGTTTTCTTTTTCTATGCCCTTGCAAATGCAGCTTACGACATTTTTTGTATAACTTAAAAAAAGCAGGATCTTTTTTCCTGAAAGGTTTCGCTGCCGTATCCAGCATCGTTTTCATATAAACGATCAGATTATGATACTTTTCATCACGGTCGGCTACCTGCGTGGCGTGCAATATTATTTCCGCTTCCCGTGAGTTTGTTTCTTTAAAAAAAAACAATATAAAGACATATTGGTAATTAATACCTCTTCATTACCAATACCCGAACACCCTAAGCGCAATTGTTCGAAGTTAATACCGGCTTGCAGAAAACGATAATCAATCTGAAGAAGAATATCCTAAAAGATAGATGTATGACCCGGACAATTGAAAAGAACGGCTGAGACCCATGATAAATACCCGATAACGACATTGGCAGAGCCGGAAACACCTTTTACATACAAGAATAATGCATATACGGAGTAGAATACCTCACTGACATGCCGGAAAAAACATCTGACATAATGGGAAACACCATTTATATAACAGAATAATGCATGTACAAGGCAGAAAACACTGTTAACACTGACAGAAAGTAAGTTGACAGAGCAGAAAACATGATTGACACTGACAGAAAGCCCGGTGACAGAGCCGAAAAGGACATTTACACACCAGAAAACAACATTGACAAAACTGAACTGAATTTTGACTGCGTTGGAATGAATTATGACTTCAATGGGAGGTAAGTTTTATTTGGTTGAATAATAATTGCAGAATAGCATGGCGTTTTTACTTGTGGCGAAAGATGATTGGCATACCTGAAAAGAAAAGAGATTTAAGATTTTGTATACTGCAACAAAGGGAACATTGGAAGGTGGAAAATTCTTTCAATAAAATTTTAGATCAACGAAAAAACTATTAACCAAACTCTTTGTTTAGAAAAAGAATTTAGCTGTCTGAAAAACGAAAACCACACTTTGTGTAAAGTTGAACAATGTATTGAAAACGAAATTCATTTTATACAATGTAGTATCAATAAATTTTGCACAAACAAGATGCCGTTTGGCGGTAGATTTATCTGTATGTGCCCAACCCGAAAAGAAATTTATAACGGGTATAAAAAATAAATGAAAAATAAATGCAGATTCTACATTTTGCAAATTTCTATATTGCCATAATATCAACGGAAATGACAACTCAATCATATAAGATGCCTATCCCAGTACGCAGACAGTTCGCAAATATTCTGAAATGCACAATGTATAAGGCACCCAGCGTGTAAAAAAAAATAATTGAAAAATATTCGTTAAATTTCAAAGAAAAAATTTGTTTATCAAATAAAATTAATTGTACTTTGACTTTTTATTTCAAAAAGTAAAAATATAGTATTCGAAATTAGAATCTTGAAATTAGAATTAGAAAATAACCTGAAGTGGAGTTCAGAATCCACTAAAAAAAACGAGCCTGGCCCGAACAGACAAAAAAATCGGGGGCGTAACTGAAAAGCCTAAAGAGTAGGAAAAACTAAAATTGTTCAATTATGAAAAAACTTTTATTGGTTTTGTGTTTTTTATTACCAGCATTTTGTTTTAGCCAATCTATGGATGATTTTTTTAGAAGTAAAGGGGTTGGAATTGTTGCAGAATGTGCTCATCCTACAAATACATTTGTTTCTGGTCAATTCACTGTTGATGATAGTTATGTTTGGGTAAGAGTTGATTATAAAAAAAGGCCAACTATAGTTAAAATTTTTAGAGATGGAAATTGGTTCACAGGTATTGATGTTATTGAGGATGATGACCCCTGGATGTCCCCTTTTGGTGCAATAGAAAACATTAAAGATCTAGCAATAGACTACATCAAAAATAATTCAAATCAGCAAAAAAGTAAATTTGAGCAGAGAATTAATAAAACCATTGCAAATATGAATGGAAAAGAATTGACTTGTTTAGCACTTACTCTTGAATGGTGGTCTTATTAAACATAACAATAAATCTGAAAAATAACAAAATTCAGAACCCACTATAAAAAACGAGCCTGTCCTGATCAGGTAATTTTATCGGGGGCGGAATTGAAAAACCAGATGATTATGGGAAAATTATTTATTAAAATGAAAAACAAAAATTTATCATTGACAATTGCTATGTTTATTTTTGCAATAAGTTCCTTTGCTCAACAAATTGGTTCTTTTACCGATTCAAGAGATGGTAAAACTTACAAAACCGTAAAAATTGGCACCCAAACATGGATGGCGGAGAACCTTGCTTTTAAAGCAGATAGTGGCTGTTGGGCATATAATGATGATCAAAACAATGTGAAAAACTATGGTTATCTTTATAGTTGGGGAACAGCTAAAAATGTATGCCCCACAGGTTGGCATTTACCAAGCGATGCAGAATGGACAACGCTGATTAATAATTTTGGTGGAGTTTTAGTTGCCGGTGAAAAAATGAAATCTAAGAACGGATGGAATGAAAATGGCAATGGCACTAACACCAGTGGCTTTACAGCCCTTCCGGGAGGTTTACGGGCCCACTATGGAACATTTTACGACATTGGATACAACGGTAACTGGTGGAGTTCTACAGAGTATGATATAGATAATGCTTGGCACATGGGCATGGACGGTAAAGACAGCGTTGTATACAGAAACACTACCAGTAAGCCTTCTGGGTTCTCTGTGCGTTGTGTTAGCGATTATTGATTTATTTGTCTATTTGACAATTTGATACTTACCGCGTAGCGGTCTATTTTTTTGAGAAATAATAAATAAAAGTGGAGACCAGAACCCACTAAATAAACGAGCCTGTCCCGGTCAGGTAAAAAACTTGGGGGCGGAACTGAAAAGCCTTAAGAGTAGGGTAATTAATAAATTAATATTATGAAAAAAGTTTTTTTAATTTTTTGGATGTTGATATGGACAATGGGCGTTAAAGCACAAGATTGTTCTGAATTAAAAAATGACCCTGATGCGAAATCTGAAATTCAGGATTTGGCAAATCAGGCAGCAAGTAACTTGATGAGTTGTTGTTCGAAATGGGGCGGTAACAATTTACAAGCAACTGTTTATTGGGATGCCGATGGTAATGGAACTTGCCAAACAAGAATTAGTAAATTAACTGGAAATATCACAATCACAATGATGGCATCGTGGACTGGATCAATTTCTGGTGCCAGTTATTGGATTAAAGGAAGGTTAATATTTAATACAACTGCTAAGACTAGAACCTGGGAAAAGATTGCCGATAGTGGCGGATTTTCTCCTGGATGTAGTAATGGATGCATAAACTAGGAAATTTCTATGTTTTTTTAAATAAGCCAAATTAGTAAAAGGTTTGGCTTATTTTTTTAACAATAAAATTTAATAGAGACTTTTGCTAATGGAATTATCATCATATTCTTTTATTGATATTTTAATAAGTTGTGTTTTAGGTTTTATAATGTTTGGGATAGGTTTATCCTTAACCCCTATGAATTTTAAAACTATTGCAATTTATCCAAAGTCTTTCATTATAGGTTTAACAACCCAAATGATTGTTTTACCCTTGATAGCTTTTGCTATTGCATCAATTTCAAATATACCTATACCTTATAAAGTGGGATTAATTCTTTTAGCTTCTTGTCCAGGTGGTACAACCTCTGGTTTTATCACATACTTTTTTAAAGGCAATGTTGCATTGTCAATTACTCTTACATCAATAAATAGCATCTTGACTTTATTCTCAATTCCATTTATAACAAATTTGGCACTTCAATTTTATTATGGAAAGGGGACTGATATTCATTTATCATTCGTGGAAACTGTAATTCAAATTTTTATGGTAACAATTTTACCTGCTTCGATTGGTGTGATTTTTAGACATCTAAAGCCCATTACAGCGATAAAAATACAAAAGCCTTTAAAAATAGTTTTGCTTATTGCGTTGGCAGTTGTTTTCATAGTCAAATTTTTTGCAAATAAAAATCAAGGAGGTACTGGTATTACATCTGGTGAAATTTTTGAAATTTTACCGTTTGCTATAATGCTAAACATAGGTTGCATGTTGACAGGCTGTTTTATTGGATTTATATTTAGTTTAGGCAAGAGAAATTCGTATACAATTTCCATTGAGGCAGCAGTCCATAATACTACGTTAGCTTTTCTTATAGCCGGTACTTTATTACAAAATCAAGACATGGTAAAACCATCATTAATATATTCAATGTTCTCATTTTGGACTGCAATTGTTTTCAGCATTATCATAAAAAAAGTTTTTAAAGAAAGATTATTCCATGAATTTCAAAATTAAGCTAGTATATAAGATATTATTTGTTATTCTAAGCTATAACCCCGGTTTATATGCGCAAGTACCAATTCCTTGTAGATATATTGATTCTGCAAACTTTGCAAAAAACAAAGAAACACTTTTAACAAAATTTGGTTCAAATAAATTTTTTATACCACGATTTAGGTTACAATGTTTAATTGCACTATCTTATTATCCTTCATTAAAGGATGTGCATATTGATTTCGTTTTTTTAAATATTACTACTACTATGCAATGTAGGCCAACAATCCACTCTATAATTCAAAATCTTTCTCAAAAAGAGTACATTATTTATATTAATAATAGCAAAGATTTCGAAGGTGTTCTTTTAGAAAATGTGCCATTTAATGCTCAGATTGGTGTAATTGGACATGAACTCGCACATATTATTGATTATGAAAATAAAAATACAATTGGAGTTATTAATAGAGGATTAGATTATCTTTCTGATGAGAAAAAGAAAGAATATGAACAATTTATCGATAGTTTGACGATTAAAAATGGCTTGGGTTGGCAACTATATGATTGGGCTGATTTTGTACTAAATAAATCTAATGCATCAAAAGAATATAAAGACTTTAAAAGAAATACCTACTTGACTCCCGAACAAATTAAATCTTATATTAATAAAGACGAAGTATATAAAAATTGTCGTTAATTGAATTTAAAAATTCACAGCCTCAAATGATATTATTATTGGAATTTAACTCTAAAAAGGATTAATAATTTTTTTAAACGAATGGAATATCAGGAAGAAATTTTTATTAAAATCAAAAAAGGTCCGGAGATTGATGATTTTTTATATATACATCCAAACGGATGGACTCATGAGGATTGGTTGCATTTTCGTGACAAAGTATTTAACAATTATGGCTCGCTGGATGAGCAAAAATTAGGTGCTTTTTTGGAGAAAATGAAATTAGAAAGGGATGAACGAAAAAATAAAAAAAATTGTAACTTTTGTCAAGAATTGATTAATGAGAACGCCTTAGTTTGCCCATTTTGTCACAGAAAAGAATTGAGTTACGAAGAAAAAAACAGAGTAAGAAAGAAACTTTTTTGGAAAAATGAAGCAATTATCAATTTTTTTGCTGCTGCATTTTGGATAACAGTAATTGGATTCGCAATTAAACAATGGCTTGGTATTTCTCTATTAATTATTGGTATTATCTCCTCTATTGTTTTTTATATTTACCTAAAGAATAAAATTTGGGATGAATATACTGATGAACAATTAACAAAAGAATTTTTAAAAATTGAAGAAGACGATAGGATTGAGAAAGAAAAACGAGCAAGAAGATTTAGGAGAACTATAATTTTTCTCATTATTGGTGCAATAATATTAGTAATTTATTACTTATCAAAAAAATAAAAAATGAACTTCAAAATCTTATTCATATTATTTATTTGCGTAATTTGTTCATGCCACTCCAACACCAAAAAGCCGGATACCGTAATAAATAAAACAGATACAACAAGCTCTTACAAGGATGCAAACACAGATAGATGCACAACGGAAAAAGTTTATGCTTTGTGCCAAAACAAAAGCAGTGATTTATCGGACGAGCTTATAGATAAGATGTGCAATTTAAAAATTGCGCATGAAGCTACCCAAAAAATTGATAAAATCTATACTAGTGGGCGGGAGTTAAAAACATCTGCTTTTCGGAAATTGTTTTTCAGAAAATATACGGATGGAAGTGGCACTCAGGCAGGATTTCTTTATAATTTTGCTGGAGCGGATTATTATTTCGAAGTGGAGTGGTTTACTTTATTGGGTAACAAAGATGTTATTTCCGTTTTCAATTACAGTGATGATCCTGAAGGCAGATGGAGCGGAGATATAGTCGTTATTCTATCAAAAGATGATGAAAACAAATATTATACTGATATTTTAACGGAGGATTGCGGGCAATTATCGTGCAGCATGGGTTTCTTATATGAGGAAGATTCTGTTTATAAAGAACAATTCAAGCAGGTTAAATGCTATGGTGATTTTGTGAAGAATTATAAGAATATAAAAAAGAAAATTCAAAAATAGCTCTAATACAATTACACAATATTAATTGAATTTTCCTGTAATATCAGAGATATCAAACTTCCCATCAATTTCTTGCACTTCAATTTTACCATGTAATATTCCAAAAAAGAAATCCCTGATTTTTTCAAATGAAAGCGTAACTGGTTTCCCTTTATCATCAACTCCCAGATCATAATTCTTAAGTAGTTGAGAACCTAAACTGGCAGCAGTTAGTAAAAAATGATTTTGAAATTTATCAAAATCTAATAGATCAGCTGCTAATACTTTTCCAACTACAGTATAACTCCGTATCGTCTTCTGCATATCTTCACTAGTCAGTGTCGTTTTCACTTCGTCAGTATCAATATTCATCTCTATCTTACCAGAATTAACTGACTGTACCATCCCTTTATATAGGGACCCA
Organism: uncultured Bacteroidota bacterium; assembly: GCA_903847905.1. Lineage (GTDB taxonomy): Bacteria > Bacteroidota > Bacteroidia > Bacteroidales > CG2-30-32-10 > CAINEZ01. Next base: position 32,812 of record CAINEZ010000350.1, on the reverse strand, counting down.
AGATCTGCTAAACTTAAATTGTAGAACTTTGTGCCGGGTACAGTAATAATTTTTTCAATTGAAAACGCACTTGGTAGTAAAAGCCATAGTTGTTGTGCTACTTTTATTGAAGGGGTATTAAATGTCCCAACAATAGAATTAGTAATATCTATGTTCTGTGTTGCAAAAACACCTCCAATAACCACGCAGTTTTGTAAAATTATTTCATCTGCATAAATACTGCCAGCTATAAATGCATTGTATAGGGTTACACTTTTAGCATTTATATCAGAGTAAAACATTAAATGACAATTTAGTGCTCTGGAAACAATAGAATTTGCAGAACCAACACTCTTTTTGAAAAAGATATTCCCTTTTGCCTCACTATTAACATACATTTCAAGTTGGGTAAACACTGCTCCATGGATTTCAGTATCACCTTGCTGAATCTCCAATTTATGGGCATAAACGGCACCCTCAATTATTGCATTACCTTGAATGGTTATTGTTCTATCGAGTTCAGCAATTTTTTCGGGTAAAATTGACCCTTTTACTAAATTATCTTTAAGTTGAATATTTGTTTCGTTATACCGGACTTCTTTTAATTCTTTCATAATATTATATTTTAATAATTTATTACTTTAATTGAACTTAGGTTTGCTAACTTCCGTATCATATCCCTGACACGTTCGGAATGTATATCATTTGCAGAATTATTATTAAGCTCAGTGTCAAAATATAATCCTATAGATTTTTGATCATCTTGAGAAAGTTTATTCCATGTTATTGATTTTGCAGAAAAATGCTCAATCAATGCAATTTTTTGTAGATTTTCCTTAAGCATAGATAAGTATTCCAGAGTAAAGACAGTTTTATCAGATTGATTGCCAACATTATTTTTTTCAATAAAACAAATAGGAGTATAAATTGAATTAGTAACACTTTCATTAAACATACTCCGCTGAATGGTAGTATTTAATTGCTTTTGCTGTAATAGAAATGACTTTGCCTTGCATAAAGCATCAAATGCGCGTTTTTTGGCTAATGATGCACCAATTCTTGACTGTAAACTTCCACTTTCAGCCCCTCCTATTGCAACTGTATTAACCAATTGGTTGTCGGTAGTTCTGATTTTTTGATTATCAGTTTCTTTTTTAAAAACAAATGAAGGCCTATCCAATTCATGTATTCGATTAGATAACTCGTTATTCAAGTCTTCAAAAATCTTTACATACCGACTGGTAATTCTATGATAATCTGTTTCCATCTGTTTCTTTTTCGCAAAACAGGATTGTGCCAATTCTTTAAGATGCATTAAATGAGCATCAATGTTTTGACTCAATTCAGCAATTTGCTGGCTGATTTCTGAACGAATATAACCATAGAAACCGCCAATAATAGAATTTGCAACTTTAACCGAATTTTTCTTTTTAGAGATAATTTCAGCAGATTCTGTTGCCACTACAGCAGCAGTAAGTAGATTTACATTTTCCCCACAATGTTCAACGCTCTGATCAAATGGATTGGTGTCAACATGGATATTCACATCAATTGGAATATCAACTGTTACAGATTTACTCCCCCCTCCTTTGACTTCTGGATAAGAAACAGTTATCGTTTTGGAAACAGTTTCACTATATCTTCTTGTATAACTCATATCCGTAACAATTAAATGGTTTGATACTTGTTAGATTGAAACAATTGTAATGCTAAATCCTTTATTTGGGATGATTTAGAGGATATTGCCAATAATTTACTGAACTCTTCATATACCTCTGGAGCTGGTTTAGTTTCATTATTCCAATTTAATTGCGAGAATTCACTATAGGCTTTATTTTTTATAGAACATACAGTGATATTGTCTAATTCAACTACTGGCACAATAATATCAATATTTTTATTTTCTGTTCTATCCCTGTTGCATTCATAAACTAAAATTGGGATAGATGATGTTCCGACTTTAATAATATTATTATTATCAATTAATACCTGGTCCGTTAACTTTTTTTGGAGGTTCATTTCATGAATAAAGCCTTTCATGGAATTTATTACATTAAAGCCTCTTTTCTTTACATTTGAAGCAATTATTTTTTGGCTCAACGAAATTGATTCTAATTGAGTTATAGGAATTGTCGCCGTTAAATATTTTGTACGGTTCGAAACTTTATCTATTTCCTTGCATGCAAAATCAATTGTTGGCTTGTCGAGTTCAAAAACCCTGTGTTTAAGATTCGCATTTAGGCTATTGAAGAGTTTATTGTACCGATTTGCTATCATATTATAATCACGAGACATTCTGCTTTTAATACTTAATAAGGCCTTTTTTTGTTGAACTAATTGCATTAAATGGGAGTCTACATCACTTTTTAACTTTGCCATTTTTTGTGAAATCTGAGACCGGATAAGAGAATAAAAACCCTTATTAACATTTTCACAAATGTGATCAGCAGCACTTGCTTCTGCGGCAATTAATGAAGTTTGCATTGCTACAACAGCACCGGTAGTTACGTTAACATGTCGCGAAACACTGCTCATTTCCTCAGCCATTGGCTGAGTATCGACTGTATAATTAAATGTTGCCATAATTACTAAATTTGGGAAAATTAATTATTAATTTTTTTATCTTCATCGTCTTCATCAAAACTAAGTTCAGTGCCGCAACCCGGACAAATTGTTACTTCTGTTGTCACCTTGATACCACATTCAGGGCAAAAAAATTGTCCTGCTTCTTCTTCACTTTGATTTTCCTGATTAATATCATTTTCCTCAAATTCTTCAACCTTTAATTCAATTCCACACTCCGGACAATGTTTTGAATCTGATGTGACTTTTGAACCGCATTCAGGGCAGAAAAACTGTTTAGTTTCGTCCAAATTCTGTTCTTCATTTATTGTGTTGGGAACTTTTTCGGCTTCATTCATTTTATCCTCATTAACAGTATCAATCTTGGCCCCACAATCCGTGCAAATAGTAGTATCCGATGTTAACTCTGCTCCACAATCAGTACAAAAGTATTTTTCGATGGATGTGCCAGATTCAACATCATCTTTTACGTCATTATTTTCAATGGGACTTCCAATCTTTGGTCCTCCATTATTATCGTCATTTATTGATTCAGTACTTAAATCATCATCAAGATCCTTAAGGGCATTTCTGGCTATTACCGGCAAGTTGAGTGAGATGTGCTCATATGTAATATCTTCAACGCTTGGTATCGGTGGCATTTCTGAATTTTTTGCAAAAAGAGGATTAACCGAAATAAGTGGTTTTCTCCTTTCATCTAATTTTTGCATTTCATTTGTTGCAACAGCAGTATCTTTTGAATTTCCATCTCGAAGGAGGGCATCATAATAATCAATATGCTCAAATTTTTCTGCTTTTTGATCAATATCCTCTTTGAGGCGCTCCATATAATCCTCAAAATCAAGTTGAACATTTTGAAATTCTTTTGATTGCATGTCAAAAGCAGCCAATACTTCAGCGGAATTATCATTTACTGTTACAACAGTTGAATCTAATAAACCAACTGAATTATCATTTTCTCCTTCGATATCAGAATCCCTTGATACTTTTGATGCCGTCATGCTATTTTCAGTATTTTTAAGTGCGGCAAATGTATTATAGGCGGCTATGTAATCCCTCAAACTTGCTCGCATTAAATTGATTAAATCTGCACTTTCGGCCCGATTTCTACCGTAAAAATCTTCTGTATCCTGGTGCCATTTATTCAGATAGCTTATCTTTTGGTCTTTAATATGGTTGTATATTTTCAATCTTTCAATACGCGTCTCATTCATTAAATTCTGTACCATAGGAGCGACAATTTCTTCGTGTATCTGATGAATTCCAAAAGGGAAGTTCGTTGAACTTCCATCTTCTGCAACCCATGCATCGGATAACAAATTGTATTTTACACGCGAACTATCTTTTAATTGAAAAGGAACATAATCCTGCACCGAATCTCCATAATTAAAGTTTTCATTTCTGATTCTTTCAATTTCTCCGGCTTCTAATACTGGGGAGTAATGATTATAAGGGGATTTTAAAATTTTGAATAATACTTTATTTGATTCAAATATAATCTTATCTGTTGAAGCAACTTTAAGTGCCGAAATTGCCTGAACAGAATTAGCCATAGTAACCATAAGACCCTTTAAAACATCTTCAAATTGTGCAGTATTTTTTGAAAGTGAATCTTTTAATTTATTAAGTTCCTGAAATTTTGCAATATCATCATTATATTTTTTAGTATCGAAAACTTCAAAAACAGGTGCTCCCTCTGGGATCTCTGTTGTTGAATATTCATTGATAAATTTTAGGTAAGGGCTATTGTTAGCAACCAGAGGTAATGAAACTGATGTAACATCCAAATCATCCATACAGTATGAAATAGTCCTTAGTGAGCGTTCCAGATTTCCAAAATAATCATGCTGATTTAATTGCTGCATAGAAAGTGAATATTTCTCAGTATCAATTTCCTCAGTTTCATTTGAACTTTCAACCAATGGGGCCTCTGAAGACAATTTTTCCAAATCTTCAATTTTTTCGATCAATAAATCATTTTGTTTTGATAATTGTAGCTTTACCTCTGATTCTCCAACCATTCCTGTATGGTCAACAATAAAGCTCTTATTTTCATATTTAAATTGACTAGCAACAGGCACATAGGCTATCCCTAATTTACTGACTTTGTAATCTCTGAATATTTCTTTGTGCAGTTTTTGATATTCAGCTATCCTTTCTTCAAGTGCACTTATTTGGGTAATTAGATTTTTTTCTCTTAATAAAAAATAAATAAAAGGGATGATAAAAATGCAAAGCACCCATTTCCAAAGTTTGGCATTTGATAAATCTTTTTCTAAGACTGTTTTTTCTTCTTCCAGTTTAGCGATCTCTTTTTCCGTGTTTTCTTCTTCTAGAACTATCTTTTCAGCCATTTGCTGATAATAGTTAAATAATATCTTCGCCTGATCCTGGTAGATATTACTTGATTCCGCAAAAATTTTACCTTTCATGCTTTTGAAGTTTAAGATTATTATTAATTTGAGTACACTTTTTTTCTTTCATTATAGACTCGCTCACAATTGGAAATATTCTCCGTAATCTTTTCATAATTAATGGGAATTTCAAACAAACAATCATGAACTGTTTTGATTTCTTTTAAATAATCTGTTTCTAAAACAATTGCATCATTGTTATCTCCAGGAGAAATGAATCGCATATTATCCAATAATGTAGTAATTCTCACAATTAAATCTGCTGGCATACCTTTCATTTGGTCTATCCTCAACTTTACATCGTTTGTTGCTTTTTTCATATCACCAATACGACTGCGATTTTGCTTCTCTTCAGTATAAACTTCATGGACTTTATTTGAAGCGTAAATAGAAAAATATATCCCGAGCAATAGAATGAATAAAATTACTCCTTGAATAATAATTTGCCCTGTAAAACCAAGTGGTTTAACTGTGTTTAATATTAGCATAGCCCCAATGGCCAGTATTGCATATATGGTAACAAAGACCCATTTTATTCCGAGGGAACCAACTGAACTATGAGATTTCTCTTTTATATCAACAATTGGAATGATTTTATCTGAAAAGTAGACAAAACAGACAAAATATAAAATCGATGTTACAGCTATATTTAGTATTAATATTTTGAGTTCAAGGTTTTTCGCAAAATATAAAAAACCTATAATAATCAATGCTTCTCCAAATAGTAGAAGCAAAATAGTGAAAAGTTTATTTGGTTTCATAATATTGTCTGTTAGAATATAAACTATTAATTTTCAACTCAACAAAAAATTTCATACAATAATATTATCTGTGTTATCCATTTTTTTGACCACATTTTGGGCAAAATTTGATGCTTGGTGTTAATTGAGCACCACATCTTGTACATTTATTTTCAGCAAGAGGCTTTCCACAATTACCACAAAAACCGCTACCAGCAGGAACAGATGAATTACAGTTTGGACACAAACTTTGTTCAATCATCAAGGTTTGACCACAACTAACACATCTTTTCGCACTTTTATCATTATCTGTTCCACACTTTGGGCATGGACAATATTCATCACCACAAAAAGGACAAAATTTTAGATTACTCGCAAATTTCTTTGCACAATTAGAACAATAAACTTCTCTTGGAAGAGTAGGTGTTTGCTGATTTCCACCTTGCATACCGCCATTATTTGAATTAAATGTAGGCTGATTATATTGAGGTTGCATAATACCGCCTGCGCCACCAACTCCGCCCATCATATTTGCTGCAACAACAGCTCCCAATAGGCCGCCACTTCCATTCGACATTCCGTTAACTGCATCTTTGGCGATTTCAAATGCTTGTGTCTGCTGATATGTTGCCCCAACAATATTCTGTGTACTTTGTCTCGAAATTGCATCTTGTACTCTTTGTCCAACTTCAGTAGAACTATCAACTTGTATGCTTGTTATATAGAATTTCGTTAATTCAAAGCCGATATTTTCCCAAAATGGAAGCATTATTGTACGCAAATGATCTGAAATGCTATCCAGATGTGCTGAAATTTGCTTAATACCAATTTTGTTCTGGATCATGAACTGCATCAAAGTTGATTTTGTCTTAGTTACAAACTCTCCTTTAAACTGTTCGGTCAAATCAATTTCATCAAATTCATCCCTTGCGCCAACTATCTTTATTAAAAATCGCTCTGCATCACTAATTTTAAGGCCATACAAGCCATTAGCCACAAGCGGGATACCTGTATTGTAATCTACATCATGTATGTCCATTCTGTCGATCTCCCATTCAATATTATAAGGCTGAAGTTTATTTACAAACCACACTTCTGCCGTAAATGGATTCTTACCACCAAAAGGCAATCCGTATAACCTTCTTAGTAAAGGAAGATTTTCGGTGTTTAAGGTGTGCTTTCCCGGTCCAAATTTTCCAATAATCTGACCCTTTGAAAATAAAATGGCTTCTTGCGATTCCTGAACTATAAGCTGAGTATAAGTACTTAAATTCAATCCATCGTTTGATGCACGATTTCTCTCACGAAATTTCCAGGCATAAATGGTTTTGTCACCTTGTGGCGCCCATCGGACTACGTCTATTACTGCCATATAATAAGCTTTTAGTTAAAATTCTATTTTTTAATAAATTTTATACTCCAAATGTACTCATTTATAAAATATTAAATACTTTTTTTTAAGTTATTTTTTTCTTAATTTATTTTTAATGCTATTGCTCCAAGATTACGTATGCCATCAGGCATTTTTGCTTTAATATCTTCAAAAAAAACTTTCTGACCTTTACTGACTGAATTTAGCATTTGTATCATTTTTGGAGTAAATCTACTACCAGTGGTAAATTCTGAAATTAAATCTCCTGATTTATTCATGGTTAATGTAAAACTTACTATTGTTGGATATAAATTGAAATCAAAACCATCCATTTTAGGAATCACACCTCCAGAATTAAGTAAAGTTGACTTATTAACCAGACCTCCTTTTACCCCAGCCACGTATGCCACAGGGTCTGGAATCGATTTAATACGAAATTTCATGGATCCCATTGATCGAGAAGCATTTCCCATTTTTGCATTTACATTTATTGTACATTCTCCCTTATTAGTTACTTTTACATTATATGTACCATTGCCAGCAACTTTAGTTATTGATCCCCCACCACCGCTTATAGTAGCTGTTACTTGTTCGTTAGAAGCACTCGGAACTGAAATAGAAACAGGATTATCAACACCGATATAAAAAACATTCATTTTTGAAGGAGAAATTATTGCAGAAGGTGTTCCAACAAAATACTCACTGTTAAAAGGATATGCCTTTAATGTCCCATCAACTCCAATAATTTTAATTACGCCACCAAATTGTTTTAAGCCAGGTCCATTAGTAGGAAGTTTAAGTTTTCCGATACCACCTACACTTTCTACTTTCATTTGTTCACCTGATATAGCAAGAGAATTTAAATCAACTCCAGAACCAACAATAATCTCAGGTTTTTGTTTAGTATCATAAGCTGCAACAAAAATATCTGCTTCATAAGTATCACCAGTTAACAAATAATTTTTTTTAGAAATTACTCTTGCATCAATATTATTAAACTTAAAGTCTTCTATACTAACATCTGCTAATAATTGATTTATAACATTAAATTCAGCATTTTTTATTTCGCCAATAAGGCCATTCAAAGTAATAATAAATGTTATGTTATTTATTTGATAAAACTTTTGCATTTCCCAATTTCTTTCCTTCCCATTTTTGTCTTTAAAAGATTCATCAGTATATAAACCTAGGTTTACAATATTTCTGTATTTTGGTTCTATCAGATTAAGTATTGCTGATTTATAAAGTTCAATTTTTTCCTTCAATAAGGAAGCATTTTCTTTGCCACCAGAGCGTGTTTCAAGAAAACTATATATTTTTTTCTTTGAATCGAATTCTATTTTAAGCTTTTCAATATAATCAACTAATTCCTGTGTTATTTTTTTAGCTTGCATAGCTTTTTCATAAGTAGGAAGAACTTTAGCCTTATTCATAAGCAACTGTTTTTCAAGTTGCGCATATGTACCCTCGACTTTTTTATTGAAATTCTCATTTGTAATAATCAAACAATCATTTACGTTTTTAAGCATAGAATCTATTGATCTCTTTTCTACAAAATAACATATTAATAGAATCGCAATAACTACTAACAAAAAAGAAATAGAAGATAACGCAAATATTTTAAATTTTTTATTTGGCACAATATTCTTAGTTAATCCAATCTTATTTTTTGATTCTGTATTTTGATCTGTATTAATATAATTGAGATTGGAAGAAGAAACTAAAAGGCTGCCACATTTTTTGCAAAACTTGGTGCCTTCAGCGTATGAAAGTTCACATTTAGTACATGTTTTCATATTCAATAATATTAGGTTCAACTAATTATAATAATATTAAATCCTTATAACAATTAACCGGGCTGGGATAACTTCTATCATCAAGTTTAAGTTGCATTAAATGAAGATGTGTAGGTGATCGTTTTTTAAAAGCATTTAAACCCGTTCTACCAACCGTGGCTATTGTGTCACCTGGTTTCACGATATTGCATGGATGAACCAAAACTTTACTGTTATGTGCATAGTAAAAAAAGTTATTAGTAGATGGGTCATAAATCCAAATATATTTTCCTCCTCTTAAGTCGCTGGTCGAATCCCATATTGTTTCAGTCGCAATAACAATCCCCCCTGTCATCGAAAGAACATTTACAGGCTTTTTTGTTATATCACTAATGCAGTCCTGATTTTTATCAAAAATAAAGATATCTTGCGCTGGATGGCCTTTATGTTTGTTGCCATCAAAATAATCGTAACCTGTATCAATGTACCCGCTTCCATTTGACCCACCGATAGATTTTGCAGTATAACCTTGAACTGGAAAAACCCAATTAGATTTAGCAAAATCCTGGCCACCATTTTTGTAAAAATATATTTTTAATTCTGGTAGCAAAATTTGAATTTGTTTCAAAGCATCCTCCTTTGAAATTAAACAATCACGTATTTTATTATTTAGTGAATTAAAATCAACACATTTACCAGTTGGGGGAGATTTTATAACATTTTTACAATCTTTCGCTTCTTGGTTTTTTGCTTCATTAAATGAGCAACCCAAAAGGAATATTATACTAATTAAAATAAATTTATTCATACTTTTTTATTAATTCAATATTCTTCTTTTCAATTATTGTAAGCATTGAGGCTACATCATTATACTGACCTCGATACCACGATTGCTTTTGGAAGTATGAAATCATATCAGGTGTCTTAAAAATATAACCATGGCGAGCAAAAACTTCATTTCGCATAATTTTCAAATCATATTTGTTTAGGTCTCTCAAATCTGATGCATAAAGCAATTTTTCAGAGGCTTGTGGATAAAGGCCATATATACTATTATTATTTGAATTTCCATTTTGGTTAATATTAATGGTATTTATTTTATTAAAACTAAAACTATAATTCAATGAACCTTTAAATAGTTTCCAATATCCCGTAATAATATTTGATGATTTGTCAATGCTCAATTCAAATTTCCCATCTCCATTATCATCACCAGGCTCATTTAAAGTCAAACTATAACTATTACCATTTTCATAATAAGTACCTGTAAATGGTCTTTTTTTGCCATTTAAGACATCATAGCCTGCAACTGAATTATCAATAACACTATTAACTACCAATTCCATTGTTTTTTTATTAAAAGGGCCCTTCCATGTTCCAATTAGTATATTTAAACCCTGCCCATTATCTAACGATTTTTTTGCAGCGGAAATTGAATCATGAATAGCCATAATCATCTGCGCACCTGCAATAGAGTCATCTTTTGCTTTAATAATACTTTTTGCTTCATCAACATACCTTCCATTAGGATAATCATTGATATAAGCTTGAAAAGAATTAATTGAATTTTTTTCTTTTGCATCCTTCCAGGCACTATTTTGTTTAAAGTAAATAATCATAAAAATTGCAATCAAGGCAACCACTATAACAGAAACTCCTATAGATATAGCCTTTAATATTATTTTTTTACTGTTGCTATTTGCTAGAACAGTCTCTTTAACTGTGATTTGTTTTATAGGATTAATTTCTGATTTAATCTTTGAAGATTCTGTTGAATAATCTAAAACCAGCAATTCGCCGCATTTCTTACAAAATTTCTTATCCTCAGGATATTGAATATGGCATCTTGGACATGTCTTCATATTGTATTAAATAAGATTAACATAAATTCTTGCATTAATAATAAACTAATCTAATTTGATTTACAATTTAATAATATTTACAAACTGAGATCCATTTTCCTAATAAAACCATTAGTTGTTTTATTATTAAATGTAAAAGATACTTTCCAAAAATCTCCATTATTCGAAATAATTTCAACATTTTGGCCACTAACAATATATGTATTCAATCGAGAGTTTAAATTTGGGGATGAATAAAAATAAACTCTATCATAAATAGCTTTTCCTGTTTTATTTCCATTATAGGTAGAAGAATTTGAAGAGGTACTAATTGTTGATAGACTAGTAAACGTCCCAAATACCCAGCCTATTTTACCGTTGAAATTTACTTTAAACCAATAATCCGGTGTACCATTTATATTTTCAAGATTACCCTTTTCGACTATATAACAAACATCACCTGTATTTAATTGAAAAATAACATTTGACCTTAAAGATGGAAAAGAACGAATATTTACTTTAATGCCTTTTATTGCCAATGTGGAAGGTTTTTGATTTATTGTAATATTTGATTGTTTCCCAACTGCTGCAATAGAATCAGCAATTGCTTTTTGAACATGAGCAATAGAGTCTTGAATAGCTTGCTGTCTTTGTATTATAATAGACTCATTGATTAGCTTTATTTTCAATTTAGCCTCATCAACATATCTTCCAGTAGGATAATCATTTATGTATGATTGAAATGAATTGATCGAATTAATTTGTTCAGCTTCATTCCAGGCACTTTTTTGTCTGAAATAAAAGACTAGGATAATTACAACAATAAATACAGCAATAAAAGAGGTGCCGATAATAATTATTTTCTTTAAGATACTTTTATTCCCTTTTTGTGAAACTTGGTCTTTAGAAGTTTCAACATCAGGAATTAAACCGCTTTCTTTAATAAAGTTATTTGTATTATTATTCTCCTCTTGCTCAATAATATTATTTTCTGGAATTAAAATCGCCCCACATTTCTTGCAGAACTTTTTATTATTTGAATAAGAAATTAGGCATTTAGTGCATGTCTTCATCTTTATTTTATTTCATTAAGTAACTTTTCATACAACTATATCGCATTTTTTTTAACTTATTCTAAACCAACTCTATTGGGAGAATGCTCCTGTAATTACAGCTATAGTTACCAAACCTCCTATTCCGATGATACTTCCAAAAACTGTTGTAATAGTACGAAATACGGTTGTTTTTTTATAATTAGTCAGAGTTACAGTATTGCTACTTTTATTATCAATTTTCTGCTCAGTATAATCAAAAAAATACACGCCTTTGCTATTTAACTTGCCATATATGTCGCCATGTATTTCCTGGCTAGGATTACCTCTATTATAATTAATTTTTCCATTCTTTTTTTTAAACAATTTTACTGAACCCTGTTCGTAAACAATGGGCAATAAAAGATCTGTTTCCGCTTTTACATGATATCCCTTAATACGAGGATAAGAATTATAATAAGTTTGACATGACTTAATAAGATAGCTTAAAAGTTCAGAAGGGATATTACTTCCATTGTCATTAACCGGTTCAATAGTAGCTATATTATTTGTATCAACTAATATATTGATTTTATAAACTGCATTAATTCGTTTTCCATATGGAATAGTTTTTAAATAATCAGCAGTTGCGGTAATAATGCCTGAGTAAATTTTATTATAGATATCAAAATCCCGAAGGTTATAGGTTTTTCCTTGAACATTTCTTTTCTCAATTGCTGCTTCAATTCTTAAAACTTCCCTAATAGAATCACTTTCCCTTTTAGCTTTGATTGCGATAATCGAATCCAGTATATATTTGTCTCTAATCCGTTTTTCTTCAGCTAATTTAGCGATAGAATCAGCAACAAATTCTGATCTTTCTTTCTCTACTATTTGTTGTTTAATTTCCTGACTGTTATACAACAATATCTGGTTGTTTTCCAATGCAACAAATTCGATATAAAAGTTTAAACAACTATAATAAATATGGTCAAACCCGTTTTTATCTAGGCTTGATTCAACAAATTTCCAATGACTATCATTAGATATAGTTGATTTGAAAATTTTGAATTTTTCACTAGTTGTATTGTAAATTACTGCATTTTTATAACCCGGTTTTTGACATAAACTAAGCCAACTATCATTCTCATTAGTATTCGCATTATAATCACATGACCATTTATAATAGTTGTAATTAAAAAAGTCAGAATTAACACCAGATGAAATAAATTTCCATCCACTCTTCTTGTTTATTAAATACGAATTTGCTTGCTCATAATTCTTAGTCTGAATATCCAATAATAAATTTTGTGAAAAGCTAACACAATTAAGTGAAATAATAAATACAATGGAAAAAGAAATTTTTTTGTACATAATTTTCAATCTATTAAATTAATAATCATTTTAATTTATTAAAGCAAATATAAAATCCTTTTAATTTGTCATATAATTAGGATTTATTCAATAAATTAGTAAATTATACCTGCTTTTGCTCTTTGTAACAAATCTGAATAATCTATAAAATTTGTATTATTATATCTAATTATAATCAAATTATCACTTTTCTTTACAATAATAATAGCATTTTCGTTAATAAAGCATTTTATATCACTATTTTGTTGTTGTTTAGAATAATTTGAAAATCCACTTTTTTCTATTTTATCACAAATTGCTTTTAATATTGCTTCCGTTTTACTTGCAAATTGTGAATCAAGTCTTATTTGTTCATCAAAAGAATCAAATAAAGCTTTGGTGGAATTTTGATAACCGGAAATAATGAATGTTGGTTCACCATACCAATTTTTACCCGTGATCTTTTTAATAGGCTCTTTAATATCAGAATTGAATCCATAAGTAACAGAACTTATGATATTTTTTGATATTTTTTCCTCCGTAGAAAAAGAATTAACACCACTATTCTTGTTAGGGAGAGCTTCATTTGTTTTTCCAATAGCTTTTAAAATATCTTCTACTTTTGAATTAATGGTAATTGTATTTTTTTTAGCATCTGGAATACTTTCGAAAATTGCTTCGGCAACAGAATCGATCATTATCGCTTCTGTTTTAGATATCATTTGATTTGCTTCGTCAATATATTTTCCGTTGGGATAGGTATTTAGATACTTCTGATAGGAATCGATTTTGTTTTCACTTAGTGCTTTATCCCAAGCATTTTTTTCAATCAAGAAAGTGCTTACCCATATACCAACCAATATTAATATTATTGAAACCATTACAACAATTATCCCAATAATAAGTTTTCTCTTTTTCTTTTTCTGAAGTATAATAATCTTTTCGAGAAGACTTCTATATTCTTTGTTTCCTGGGAAAAGCGCGAGAGCTTTTTCAATATTTATTCTGGAATTTTTTCTTTCACCTAAATCAAATTTGTTCTTAGCCAGTTTATAATAAGCATTAGCAATCAAAGATGTAAATTTGTTGTCCTTATTTAATTGGTAAGCCGTTTCAAAATTATAAATTGCTGATTCGTAGTTTTTCTGCTGCACATTATAATCACCATAAAAAAATAATAGCTCTTCAAGTATGTTTTTTTGATACGAATCGGCTGTATCAAAATATGAGTCCAGTTTTGAGTGAATTATAAAAAAAGGCAGACGTTTATCTTCTACATTTAGTCTAAGTATGGAAAATGCACAATAGAACATTGCAGTGCTTTTTTCATTTTCATTTTTTGATTTCGAAATAACCAATTCTAATAAATTGCAAGCTTTTTGAAAGTCCTCAAACTTCACAGCTTCTATTCCAAGAAATAAGCAGGCGGAAACATTTTCAGGATCTAATTCATACACTTTATTCCATGTTGAAATACATTCCGTTTCATTTTTCATCTTAAATAAAAGCTCAGCTTTTTTTACTAAAATGCTTTTATTATTCTGATCAATCAAAAGGCCTTTATTAATAAGTAGTAGTGCTTCATCATAATCATCTTTAGATATTGCTATTTCAGACAAATCAGCCATCCTTTGTATATCATCATTTTTATTCGCCTGTTTCTTATCAGGTATCCTAACTACAACCTTCTTTTTTAGAATTTCCTTATTTTCCTGAGTAGCTGTTTCTACCAATGGATTTCCACAATTCTTACAAAACTTTTTGTCATCGGGATAAGAAATACTACAATTAGTGCATGTTTTCATAGGATTATTATTGAATTAAATTTTATTTCCACAATTTTTACAAAACTGCCCAGTAAAATTATTTTCTAATTCTTTTCCACAGTTAGTACAATATTTTTTCAATTTGTTAACTGGGCTTAATGTTTTGCTTGTTTTATTCTCCTCTATTAATTGGAGTAAACATAATACACCTGCAACAATAAATAAAATTAAAGCTGCCCAATACCCAAATTTAAAATCCGCAGTAATTGAGTCTTTATATTTTCCATAAACATCGCCTTTTATTACAATTTGTAATATTATCAAGGAAGTAACTCCAGTGGCACCTGCAATAACACCGATTAAACTTTCCTTTTTCTTTATAAATAAAAAGAAAATCGCACCAACTATCGCTGCACTATATGCCAAAAATGCCCACATATTTGCCGGTATTTTTTCATTATTATTATTGTTTTGGCTTTGGTTTTGTTGTGAATCTTTATTTTCTATTCTTGTACCTGTTACTAAGTTAATACCGGAAACAGAATCTATTTTTTGTCCACCACAACTAAATGTACAGAATGTAAAGAAAAACATAATAATTATTAGACCAAAAGAAATCGGAATAAATGTACGACGTTTTTCAATTACATTTTTAACTGAAGAATGACTATCAAATACTGGTGAATTTTCAGAGTTTAAATTTTGATTTTCCATAATCGTTGTTTTATTAAAATAACACTTATTTATAACCTACAATTTGGTTCCGCATTTTGTGCAAAATTTCCCTGCATTTGATGGATTGTAACTTTTGCCACATCCCGAACAATATAATTGCACATCAAAATTAGCATTATTTACGTTCTTTATAATCACTTTTTCCTTCAAAAAAACAGTTACAAATAAATAAATTACGTTTAAAAATGTTAAATAAAATCCAATTCCAAGCATCGAAAAAATAGAACCACCATGGCTTGAAAAAGGATTTTTCGATTCTTCATAAATCAAAAATCCAAAATATATCGTCATTACAATTGCCATTAGAATTTTAGGAAAAGGCATAGGTCTGCTTTTTGGTGAGGTTGAAGTTGTTATTAAAATAATAAATGAACATATTGGCATAACTAAAAGCGAAATAGGGATTAAAAGATATAATTTTTGTTCATCTTGCAGTTGGTCAATATATTTTAGAGCCTCTGCAATTTGCTCAATTGCTTTAGCAGCCGAAACAGTTTGCCCAAAGGTGGCCACCCATGGTAAAAAGAATGATAATATTATCACTGCCGATGCAACGATAGTAAGGATTTTTTGTGTTGGGTTTGATTTGTTCATATTCTTGAATTTTATTTTTAAATTTATTAATAATTATCTAATTATTCAATTCCATATTATTTTTCACCTTTCCACATAAACACTGATAGATACAAGCATAATATTTATGAAGGTCAAACATACTATATTATATTAAATCAAACATTAAAATTTACTATTGTCTTTTAGATTTTCCTTTCACACCATTTTTAAATTCAGTAAGGTATATTGTTCCGTCCTTAAGAGTATTAATATAATTTCCATTATACATATTGCCATTTTTAAATTCCCCAGTAAAAACACCTTTTATTACATCATTATCTGGACCTTGATCTGGGGGTGGCGTATAAACTCCTTGTCCTTCCATAGCATCATTTTTAAATTCTCCCTCGTATAATTTAAAACCATCTTCATTAAACAACGTACCTGTACCATCTTTTTTACCAATTTTCCAGTCACCAGAATATGATATTTTTCCATTTTCATAATAAAAAGTTAGCTTTCCATCAAATCTCCCATTCTTATAATTACCTTCAGCGGCTTTATTTCCATTAGGGTAATATGATGCACCCTGACCTTCTGGTTGGTTATTTACTAAATTGCCAATATATTTATTACCGTTAGCCCAAATAATAGTACCATAACCTTCAATTTTATCATCTTTCCATTCACCGTCGTATGATGAACCATCTTTATAAACCATTTTGCCCTGACCATTTTTTTTATCACCTTTCCATTCACCTTCATAAACAGAACCTCCACTGTTAGTATATTCCCCATATCCATTTTTTTTACCGTCAATTAAATGTCCTTTATAAATAGTTCCATCAGGATAAGTTACCTGATCTGGAAATTTTTCATGATAAGTTATAGAATCATTATAAGCTTTAGCTCGAGTTTCGGCTACAAATAATGAATCCCTTCGATTGGCATTTTTAATTGCACAGTCTTTTTTATTTTTCTCAAAATCAAAAGGAGAATAATCATTATGAATAATCTGTAAATACTCGTCAAATTTATTATCGCCAAGCGTCAATCCTAAATTATCAAAAGAGCCTATCATTTTCCATTTACCATCATCTGGATCTAAAAATATTTTTCCTTTGCCAGTAAAAACTTTTGTAATGACTTTAAAATTTGGCAAATCATTTATTAGTTTATAAGAAAAAACAATTGAATAAAATTTTCTTTTCATTCCTAGTGGTGAATCTTCGTATTCATTTTTATAATCGATTGAAATAAGTTTTCGATGTCCTATTTTTATAAATAATTTTCTTTCAGTAGTACCAATTTCATCTACTTTATAATATTGAATAAACTTTTTAAATTGTTCGGAGTAAAATATAAAATTATAAACTGTTGAGTTATCGCCGTACCTTGAATTATGTATTGTTTGAATTGTAGTTTGAATTTTCGCATACCCATTATTTACAAGAAAATTTAGTAGCGATTTATCATAATCTTCCACTCCTTTTCCGATTGTCAAAGTTGCTATTGGAAGCCCTGATTCATAGATATCAGGATTTTTAGAGATTTTATCGAATTGTGTTAATGAACTTTCATTTGGTATCTCAAGTAATATTGACTTGTCAAATTCAGAATTTTCAAAAAATACTTTATTAATTTCTGGAGATAAAGTTGATTGTCCAGATAATTTTATTGCAGAATTGAGTAAAAAAATAATAGAGAAATAAATTCCCCAATATTTTTTATTGCTAATTATTGAAACCGCTTTCATGATTATCTCTTATTAATTTATACTAAATAAAAATCAATACTTGGTTTTCGGCCGTATTCCAATTTTTTAAATGTACCTAGTCTCCATTTTTATACTATTTTAGATACCAAATATTAAAAGTTCATATTGCGCATAATAATAAAGCTTTTGCCCTGTTACCAGAGCAATAGCTTAATTATCAATAATTCCAGCAAATCATTCACCTGGTGATGAAGCATTATTCCCTCCACCTTCCTTTTTCATATCAACCAACCATTTATTGTCTTGTTTTACTAAATCAATTGATTCCAATTTCCCTTCGGCTGTATATGTACATCTAGCCTTATCATTATTTGTATCACATTTCAGATTCTCAATCTTTACATCTTTTGTAACGGTAGGTTTTGCAGCAGCACCAGCAAAACTCTTCATCATATCAAGCATTTGTTTGGTATTTTCGGTACCAAGTTTTCTAGCTTCATCATAATCTTTTCTATTCAAAAAGGTAAGAAATTTCTCAGCAATTTCTTCGACAGGTGGTATTTTATCACTCACTACAATATTTCCCCAATCAGAACCGATAATTAGGTATGTTAATATATCTCTGTTTATATCTTCAAACTGTGGATTTACTATATATTTACCTGATTTATCAATGAAACCCCATTTGTCGGAAGATTTCACCATGGCAATATCGCCTAAAAATGAAAGTGCATCGTCAAATTGCGGATTAATAACAATCTTGCCTTCTTTATCAATATATCCCCATTTTTCGCCAGATCTTACAGGAATTAGTTTATTATTTATTAAACCAACTTCGTCAAATTGAGGATTGATCTTTATTTTACCTGTTTTATCAATAAAGCCCCATAATTTCCCCGATCTAAATGGAGCAAGTCCATCGGTAAATATCGTAGTTGCATCAAATTGAGGATTTATTATCATTTTTCCTTTAGTATCAATATATCCATATTGTTTATAATCTAATGTAATTCTGGCTAAAGATTCAATAAATGGTGACGCATCCTTAAATTGGAAATTAATAATCATTTCACCTTTTTCATTTATATAACCCCATTCTTCAAAAGTCTTAGTAGTGTCTTTCTTATTTATATTCATTACGGCAGCCATCCCTTCGTTAAAATCATTTACACCATCGTATTGACAATTGATTTTAATATTCCCAGTATTATCAACAAATCCCCATTTGTTGTCTTTATTTTTTATTCTGGCAAAACCGTTATGAAAATTGCCCGCCTGCTCTGCTGTTGGCACTTCAAATAAAATATCACCTTTTTTGTTGATGTATTTCGGAACACAACCTTCTGAAATAACACAAGCCATATTTTCAGAAAATGGCATAGCATTTTTATATTGTGGATTAATCAAATATTCACCTTTTTCATTAATAAATCCATACTTATTATCATTGCTTTTTACCAATGCGATTCCATTGATAAAGTAATCGGCGTATGAAAATTGGGGATTGATGATGTATTTTCCCTCTTTATCTACATATCCCCATTTATCATTACTTTTTACAGGTATTAATCCTGTATTAAGATTGTTTTTTTTTCCTGCACAACCTGAAAGTAGTGCAATCAAAAATGTTGCGGTTAAAAACAGCAAAAAAATGTTTGTCTTTTTCATGTTCTTAGTTTTAAGTTAAACAGCTTATTTCCTACTCATCTGGCTTTTCGGTTCCGCCCCGTTTTTTAATGGTTGCTGGTCTCCATTTTTATTTTGTTTAGAATCATTTACTCATTTAATATTTCGATGGAGGTGGAACCTGAACCAAGGGTTGGATAATATTAATCACCGCCCGCATTATATTGCATAAAATAAAAGCCAACTTGACCTTTATTTTTATCGATATGAATGTCTAGATCACTATTATTAATTTCCACATTATTACCTGTATTATCAATTTTATCTTTTACACCAATTTTAAGAGCTATTGCATCTCCGATCGCAGTCATAATATCGACCTTCTTATTATACGCTTTTCCTGAAAAGCCAAGTATAAAGTCTGCACCCATTAAAACTGAATTTGTATTATAAATGTTATCATAATGGTCAAAAATCTGTGCATTATAATATCCGCCCCTATAAGCATTATATTGTTTTTCTGTTTTATATACTGGTTTTTGAGAAGAAATATCTTGAGTAAAATAATAATATTTTTGACTAATGAAAACCATTTTATCCAAATCTTCTTGTGTTGAGGTTGTTGCTTTATTACCATAAATTGTCAAATGAGGCGTTCCAGCTGGAATTGCATTATCAATAATTGAGTAAATTGTCTTTTCATTCAAACCTCTGAAATTTTTCGTATCAGTACCTGTAAGAAACTTGTCTACTACAGTAGGAATATCAAAATAATCTGATTCGATAATTGATGTTTTGATCCTTTCAAAATCAACATTAATGTTTTCAAATTGAGGATTTACTATATATTTGCCTTTTTTATCAATTATACCCCACTTATTTGCTGAACAAACAAATGCAATATTATTATAAAAATTAGTTCCATTTTCAAATTGTGGGTTGATAACGTACTTACCTTCTTTATCAATATAGCCTGCTTTATTATCAGAACTAAAAACCAATGTAATATCATTGTTATTTGAAAAGGCAAAAGCATTTTTAAATTGTGGATTAATAACTATTTTCCCTGCCTTATTTATAAAACCAAATAACGATCCTTGATAAATTATTGCCATACCATTTTTAAAATCACCTGCATTATCAAATTGTGAGTTTATAATATATTTACCACTCTTATCGATATATCCATATTTTTTTCCATCGCTCACTAATGATAATCCTTCAGAAAATGAATTTACTCGTTGAAATTGACATGGAATTATTATCACTCCTTTATCATTAATAAATCCCCATAAAGTTTCGTTTTTTTCTTTATTTGTTTTTGCAACAGCAGCTAAACCTTCTGAAAAAGGAAATGCATAATCAAATTGAGGTGAGATTTTTATATTGCCTGTTTTATCACAATAACCCCACAAATCACCAGTTTTTACCAGAGCAAATCCATCATTAAATACACCGCAATATTCGCTTCCTTCTACTGTAAATTTAACTTCTCCTTTTTCATTGATAAATTGAGGTTTGCCATTTTCAATTACTACACATGCGAAACCTTCCGAAAAAGATGTTGCATATTTATAGGTTGGATTGATTATATACTTGCCATCTTCACCGATATAACCATATTTATTATCGGGAGATTGTACTAAGGCTAATCCATTAACAAATACATTAGCCTGATTAAATTGTGGATTTATTACAATTTTACCATCTTTATCCAAATAACCCCAAAGATCACCAGCCTTATAAGGTATTAATTTGAGTTCATGACCTTTATTTCCACAAGAACTTATAATCAAACATATAAATGTAAAAATAATTAAAATTTTTGTTTTCATATTTTATTGGTTTAAAATTGTTTTTATCATTTTTTTAAAATCATCATTTGCATTTTCATCCAACCAATATTCAGGAGCTTCCTTTTTTAGTGAAGACCAATTAACATACAAATAAATAGATGATGTGCATTTTTTATTGGTAAAATATTTTGTATAATTAGAAGACCCTTGATATTGTGAAGTTGGGTTAAATTGAAATTTGATATCTGCTAAACCACCGTCACCGAGACTTTTTAGAGTTTCTTTATTAATTCTTACAGATACAATTTTATAATCATTTACTATATTATCAGTGACATCAGTTACTAATAATGGATATTTATTCTCTTTAAAATCAGTAATTGTATAAAAAAATCCTGGTGAAAAAATTAAACAAGCATTTGTACGAAACTTAAATTTTATTTTATATAAATCACCATAGTCTTTCTCCATTGAAAGATGTATTTCAAAATGATTTTTTTTATTACAATTTGAACTGTTATTATTATATAAAGTTTGATCAACAATTTTTATCCATCCTTGCTCCAAAGGCAATTTTTCTTGAGTATTACCTAAATCATAATTTTTATTAAATTCCTCTCCTGTAGCTAAAAGGTATGTTGGAGGTTGTTGTTTAGCATTAAGAACTGCTATTTTATTTCCTGACATACATTCATCGCCCCATACTTCAATCTTATAAACATAACTATATAGTCCAATATCTTTTAATCCACCCCAACCATAATTATCTTGCATTTTTTCAGGTAATATCGAAAAATAAATTTTTAGATATACTTTTCTATTGACATAAGAAGAGTTATATCCCTGTTTAGTTCTATTATTTATAAATAAGTTTGCATCATTAGTTTCCATAGGAATCCCATCAAAATCTTTAAAATTCAATGCGTAAACTTCGGCTCTATTATGATCAGCACTTATAATATTTGTATGCACATAAAAATAAGATGAAGTATTAATTTGCTTTTTTTCATCAGCAAATTGTAAAGGTTTAAATTCGAAATTTTTAGTATTAAAATCATACTGCCCAAATTCTGCATCCATTTTCTGTGTATAAATATCTGTAAATTGTAATTCATTAGATAATGCATTTATTTCTTGCAAGGCTTCATTTCTTTTTGCGTTTAATTCAAATTCATTATTTTTATAAGTTTCAAATTTTTCATCAAAATTTGATAACCATTCAATAATAAAGTCATTTGTTCCAATATTATACCCATATACTTTGGCACAATAAATTATACCATCTTTTTCTAATAGTGCTTTCTGACCATAAGAATTTAATGAAAGCAAAAATAGAATACCCAAAATAAATTTATTACAAAATTTAGGCTTCATCATTTTCTGTACACATTATTTAAATTACCCCTACTCATCTGGCTTTTCAGTTCCGCCCCGTTTTTTTCAGTGGTCTCTGGTCTCCACGTTTTTTTATGAATTGTTATTCTATTCCATCTTTGGTATTCCAAAATTCAACACTTCTTCATTCTAATATCAACCAGTTGTAAACTAACATAGCTGAAAAAAATATTCGCCTTTGCGCTCGAATGATTAAAGGTAGGTATTGGTTCACTTACATGTTGTAGTATTTGTAATTGTTACAAATTCATTGTTATAACCTGGTCCAAAGTATAGATAATCATGCGAAGTAATAGTTTTTCCATCAATTTCTGCCAAGGAATCGTCGCATGCTTCAAAGGTTGACGTTGTTGTTTTCGGATAGCCGGGTACATAGCTTTGGTCGTCAATAGATGTTGTTTTAGTTTGAGTACAGGTTTCGCACTTCTTGCATGATGTGAAGTAAAGCATGCCTACTATCACAAATAACTTAAAAATTATAATGTAATTTTTCATTTTGTTTTGGTTTAATTTTTAATGTAGTCGTTTGTCTTTTCATTCAAACCCCGTTTTTTATAGTGGTTTCTGGTTTCCACTTTTATTTTTAATTTAATATTTTTCTTTTTTGTTCAATAAATTCCTCTTCAGTAATTACACCTTGATCTTTTAATTTTGCTAATTTTTCAAGCTTGTCAAATTGGTCAGTATTGTCTTTTATTTCAGGAATTACTTTATTTTGTTTGGTAATACGGCCAATATTAACAGCTATATTAATTGCACCAACTATTAAGATTATAAAACCTGGAATATATAAAAAATAGCGTTCTTCTTCTTTTTGTGCTGAACCGTCAGATGGAAATATAGCTGCAATTATTATTGAAACAATACCAACCACAAATATGATAATACCTATTGTCAATTTCTTTTGAGGAGGTATTCCTTCACGCTTAATCTTAGGATTGTTTTTGTTTTTTTTCCGATTTCTAATAAAGAAAAAGCCAAAAATTAAAACAAATAATATTCCAACGACAAATTGTGACCATATGCTACTACCTCCTGAACCTCCCCCTGCCATTAATAAAACATTTATTATTTCCATTTTGTTTATTTTCAATTATTATCTCATTTCATATTTCCATGAAGGCGGTGCCAACCACCAAATATGAGGAACTTTATTATAGACAGGTTTCAATTAAAATCCTAATTTTTTACTAAGTAATGTTCCTATAATTATAATACCAACTACCACTCCAATAGTAACTGCAGCAGTAATTGTAAAAAATATAGCAGCCCAATTATGGTACCACTTTTCATGCTCATCTATTAGAGCCATTTTATTATTATTAATATTTTCTTCAACTATTCGGGGTTCACTTTCGGTCATAAGAGTTTCCGGATCTGTAGAAATAATATATTCAAACATATTCCTTTCTTGAAATGATAAGTTTCTTTCACGAAGATGTGCTATTAAACCTTCATACCATTCCTTATCCATTGTAGCCCCAGTCATTCTATTTGAACGCAATTGTCCTAATAATTCACTTACCGATTTCTTTGAATAGAAATTATTAAATTTATTATTGTCCATATTCTTTATATTTTTCCTACTCATCTGGCTTTTCAGTTCCGCCCCCCGATAATCCTATCGGATTAGGCCGTTTTTTTTAGTGGTTTCTGGTCTCCACTTTATTCTTTATGATACTTCAATGTGATATAGACCCAATCCCTAAGAGAGCTCCAAATACTGCAATTAATATAATCAGATCAATCAAGGAAATTATTAAGCCTGCAATAGCTAAACCTCTGGGGGCTTTAAATACTCCGATAAAGGAAAATAATAAGCCCAGAAACCATAGTACCCCTCCTACCATTTGTATGATTGGAATCCAGCTTAAACAAACTGCTATTAATGCAAGAATAAAACCTGCTGTACCTAATCCATTTGATTTCTTTTTAATCTGATTAATAACTATAGTTTGAGTAGACTGATCTTGTTGATTTTGAATTTCATCCATAATGATAATTCTTATTTATTTTCCCTACTCATTTGGCTTTTCAGTTCCGCCCCGTTTATTATAGTGGTCTCTGGTATCCACAAATACTATAAAAATTTTCTTGTTTCAATTTTTCCAACAATCCTTTGACAAAGCATTGCCTAAAATAAAAAAAAAATACTGGATTATAAAGAGAATTAATTGTGGTAAAAGTTTCCTGTTTGTAGGATAAGTTTTTTTAGCGCAAAAATTGGCATTAGCAAATAAACAATTATTTCCTTTTGTAAAAACCTCATAAAGGAATCTTGAAAAATTTAAACCAAACTGAAAATTCAACTTCATCATTTGATTATATTTTTATTAAATTGCGGTTAACAAATTACGTTCATTAATTATTAAAAAACAAGAGCGAAAAATTCAAAATACTCATTTTATCATATATTCTGCTTAACTTTTTTCAATAAAATAATAACGTATATACCGCATGGTATTGTACCTATTTAGCGCTTTTAATCCTTCTGAATCGAATATACAAAAATTATCAGTAACATTTTGCAGCATCTTTTCAATCTACCTAAAAAGGGGGATATTGATATTTATAGTCTTAACATTCAATAAACTGAAATCGAAAGTTAATTAACTCATAAAAACCACTTGTGATTATTACTTGATTGGCTCTTCAGAAGATTTTGAGATTTTATTCGTATAAATTATACATTTATTAATACTATGAATCAATTTAAAAACCGATTTTTTTCCCAACTAAAAAAACTAAATTATAAAGTTTTAAATAATTAACAAAATTCATAGAAAAAAAAAATATTAATTCGTGCAATTCACATATATTAGAAAGCAAATTACCATTATAAGAAGTATCAATTATGCGCTTAGGTTTTCTTTAACAGTCGAATTTATATACTAATTCCTATTTTCAAGAAAAAGATTATATTCTGTATTCGGAGGCATACAGATTTTTTAAAACGATTTCGATTAATTAATAATTTATCTTCGCCTTTTCTAAAATTTTTTTCACATCATCTATTTTCACTGCGATATTTTCGCCCTGTTTCGCTATTAAACTACCTCCTACTAAAATTCCAATTACAGTATTGTCATCCTTACGAATACATGGCCCGCCACTATTGCCAGGATTAGATGCTGCATCCAACTTAAAAAGGTTTAAACCTTGATATGTATTGCTATTGATATTTCCTTTTGTAATAGAATAATCTCCATTAGGATATCCGATTAATATCACTTCATCAAGGTTTACGACGGCATCTGATTCTCCTAAAACTAATGGTGTAATATCATTTACTTCAGGTATTTCCAATATTGCAACGTCTGACAAAAAATAATCAAGAGGTACAGCGTCATTTGTGGTCAGTTGTGTTGTGGGTGTAATAAATTTAATTATTGCCTTTGTTTGAAACTGATTTTTTGAATGTTCGAAAATCAAATCAACCTGATCACCAACTTTATAATTTTCGACAACATGTCTAGCTGTCAATAAAGTGGTAGGACTTATTAAAAATGCTGTTCCAACACCATCTCTTACAATTACTTTTGCAACAGGTTCTTGAATGTTAGAATTAAAAGCCCCTTTACCAGTTACTATTCCAAAATAGAAAAGAAAATAAATTATAAAGGGTAGTAGTATTGTTAAAATAAAAAGAGCAGTAACAATTCTTATTTTTTTCAGAATAGAAACCCTGTTATTTTCATGAATATATTCAGTAACACCAGTAAACATTTTACGATAGAATTTAATTAATACAAATACGCATTACGCTCATTCGTCCATCTTTCAGGAGTCTTATTCTCATTATTAGATGGGTTCTTATAGACATCTTCCATTTGTTTTATATAACTCAAATCGCTTAATAAATTAAATCCACCTTTCTCCTCATAGAAAATCAAAATATTTTTTAGTTCATTTAACTCCAGCATTCGATCATTAGATTCTGGGTAATCATTGAAATTATTTAATTGAAAGACTTTTATTACCTCCTTAATAGAACCTAATTCACCTCCTGCAATAAATTTAGGAAGATATGCCGAATTTGAAAGAATTTTTTCAATTGCAATGAATGGAGAAAGCGATCTTTTTGCAATTCTAATACCTGCTTCAGGTCGACTAATAATATACTTAGCAACATCAAAATCTGGAACACAATCCTTTAATTCAATGTTTTTCCTATATGAATTTAAACAATCACGATAGATTTCGTCATGAAAACGTGATTTTGAAATTTTCACAAAATAATCCCATAAAGATGAAGTTGTAATTACCTCATCCTTTGTCCTTGCATTATTATTTGTTTTTTGAATATAAATACGTTTTGCATTTTCTGTTTCACTCACAAATGATTCTGATGGATAAATTCTTAAAATAGGTAATGTTTCGTCATTAACATCTTGTTCAATATTTTTTATTCGTCTTTCAAAAGTAAAAATATTGTCTTGAGAAACAACTCTGCCGGTAACTTCAGATAGATTCCGAATAAAAGAATCGATAGTTTTTAATTTTGGTAACTCTTTATTTGAAACAGAAGATTTGAAGGGAATCTCTTCTTTTGAAATATGGCGTACAATATCAATCATGCCTTTAATAAACAAATGCATCTTCATAATTTCAAAAATAGCAAGTAACCTATCTTTTAAAACAGAATTCTGCTCTAATACACTCTTATAAGTATTTTTCTGAGTTATACCGCATTGTTCGCGTAGAATATTTTCCCAAATGTCAGATTTAGAAGAGAGACCTAATTGTTTCCAATATTCCAGAGTTTTTTCAATTACTTGACTGATTGATTCTAAAACATGTTTAGTAAAATATAAATTTTCGGTTTCATTAAGTTTGTTTACGATTAAATCGTGAATATCATCAATTAATGAATCAACTGCTGATTGAATGTTGTTTTTAACCAAACAATAAAAGTTACTATTTGAAGAACTGGTAAACATTTGAGAAATATAATCAACCGGAATTCCTTTTATATCTTTTGAATTTATTTTAATAGCTTCCCGTTCAATATCAATTATTAAATCTCTACCGCCAATACTATTTAATGTGAGAAATGCATTTTCTAGAAATTCATCAAAAATTTTATTTGTATTTTGGGTAATTACAGCAACATTTATTGGTTTCTTTTCATTGTTTGAAAAATATTGAGCTGAGTCTGTCCAACGATTAATCAAATCAACAGATAATTTTGAGGCAACGTATTCCTGAATTTGGTCCTTTGGAAATTGAATAGCAGAAAGACCAAAAGAACCATACTTATCAATATGACCGGCGGATTTTGCATCAACAAACCGTTCCATACGTTTCTCTTTTATTCCTGCAATGTTCAAAAATAAATACAAACCCGCCATTTTATATAATGCGCCCAAATTGCTCATTGCAGGACTTCCATCATAATAATCCTGACTGATAAACTGAACTAACTCGTAAGGAGGAACAGCGAATTCTTTCTTGACACCATTAGGCCACTTTTCTTTATATACAGATTCAACCTGATTAAAATGTTCAAGATCTCTTAAAGCCCCATAGCTATTTGCATATAAGACCTCATAACCACGTATTGAAGAAGGTTTGCTGGGCAGAAGAAATAGACCGAACAATTCTTTTATGTCTTTAATTAAATGACGAAGAAGATAACCCATGTCAATAAAAATACCAGATCCTGTTCCTCCAGTAAATGAACCCGTAATAAATACTGTAGGTTTGGCATTTTCAGCACCTTTGATAGTATGTGAAGCAATCCTACCATAAGCATTATTAATCGCATCAACGACATTTTTAAAATTATCACCTTCAGAGTTATTTCCCCAAAGAGCCAAACGTCCACAAGACCTGATACCACCGGCACCCATACCAGCATTGACTATTTGATTTGAAGGCGGTAACCAATCGCCACAACCGTCATTTTTTAAGTTAGCAACCATTTTTTCCATTTCACCCAGACTAACATAAACCCTGCGAATTTCGTTAGGTAAAGGAGTTACTCCTACTTGATTATCTTTATTTGTTTCAATATAGAGATACTCAACATGATCGGGTTTGTTTTTCTTAAACGTTTCATAATAAAACCGCTGCACATGTTCAAGCGTGTATAGACCACTTGTACCAATACCAATTATTAAAGTTGGAGTTGCCATATTTTCTTTAATTTAATGAGTTATTGTTAATTACTTTTTGCAAAAAGTGACGTTTTACAAAAAAGGAAATAATAACCGTCACATAAATTATTATTTGGGATAAAATTCCAAGATAAAAGATTGCTTTCGTAAAATTCATATTAACAATACCTACCTTGTTGAAAAAAAAGAATATATAGATATTGAAAAGGATAAAAAAAACAAATAAAGACCATAAAAAGATCAATCTAAGGATAGCTTCCCTTCTAAACTTGCTTTTTCTATAAAGCAATTTCGAAAAAATAAAGAACAATAAATAAATAATGAAACCACTTATAGCCAGCATAAGCATCAGCTTTAATAATGTTTGCTGAAAGCTTAAATAATCAGTGTTAAAAAATAAGTTCTCCATAGTATTAAAAATAACCAGAATTGTCAGAATTTGTATTTATTGTTGAACCAGTACTAAAACTACCGCTATTAGAAAGAGCATTCAGTTTTTTCAATTTATCATTTTGCGTTTTTTTCCAATACCAATATCCACCACCACCCAAAACAGGAACTAGTAAAACCCATAAAATCCATAATGAACTTCCATTTTTAACTTCAATAGTTGTACTATCCGATGAAGCATTAAAACTTGAGTTATCTGAAGATATAGTAATCCTCCATCTACCATCTGCTATATTAGGAATATTATAAGGAGAATTTTGTGCATGCAGAATTTGTGATTTTTCCTCAGAGTTATCTATAGGACTAATACTAATCTTATATTTTGCATTAGTTGGCGCTGATTTACAAAACCATGTTAATGGGAAACTATTCTTATTTACAATTATTGGCTTTTGAGTTGTACCACCTTTATAGGATGTTAATTCGATTTTCAAAGGAGCACTAATAGAATCTATACTCTGAGCATTGCTAATAGAGGGTGGTTTATAACTAGAAACATTTACTGATTGAACAAAAACTGAAAATGCATTATTTGATAATAATTTTATTCTTATACCAGGGTTTTCAGTTACTGGATTATTACTAGTATTATATCCATCAACTAATTGTTGTTCAAATAGACTATAATTAGGATGCCCACCATATGCATCAGAAGTATTATCAGAAACAATAATCAACCTGTAATCGTTGATGTTGTTTCGTTTTGCTATCTCAGCCAGACGTGCTTTGGCAAGAGAAATATAAGTCCATGGGTCATGGGGCCTAACAGGAAAATATAAATTTATATAATTATTAACATCCGCTTGACTATTAATTGTATTAATTAAGGGGATATAATTCATGATTGTTGTTTTGTCGCCAAAAGGCATAATCATGATTTTATTACCTGTTTTTACAGTATAATTTGGAAGTGTATTATCAACTTTAAACTTATTTGTATTTATAGTGTTCCCAGATAATAAATCTTTCACTAATTGCTGCGCATCTTCAAGCTCATGTTGTTTAATCGATGTGGAGATATCAACAAGTACAAATACATTATCCTGAGCAAATAAAGAAAATGAAAAGATAATAAAGAATGTAATTAAAATACTTTTTTTCATGTTTACATTATTTTTTTGGGCTGAATAAAGAGTGCAATAAGGGTCATTAAACCCGTGATTATTATTGTCCAGTAAATCAAATACCAGTTATTTTTAAATGGTTTAAGTGCTGTATCCAGTGCATTAATATAATCTTGCTTATCATTAGTTACATTATAACTATTACAACCCTCATCCTGAAACTTCTGCAAAAATGGATTCATTGCTCCTCCAGAATAATCGATAATAAAAACTTTATCCTGAGGGAAATATTCAACAAAATCTTGATTATCAAAAAAGAATTTATTATTAAGTATTGTATTGCTCACATTATCCACCCCATCGGTAATAATTATCAAAAGTTTATTTTTATAATTATCATTAGCTTTTGTTTCTTTAATAAATAAGAATGATTTCCAGATTGACTCGCAGATTGGAGACCCCCAACATTGATTTGAAATTTGATTAAGCCCTGCCTTTGCTGATGCAGGATCAGGAAAAAAAACAACATTACCTGCCTGTAAATTTGAATATTTTTTTATTGCTAAAATCTCATTTAATGAACTCTTACCACCCACAGAGTTTTCATTTAAGCCCTCTAATGTTGTTAACATTATTTCATTGTTTTTATCAAGGTTGTCAAAAGTTTCAGACAATGCTTCTGTTGCATTCTTACTTTCCATACTGCCAGAGTTATCGAATACAATTGATATCAGGTTTTGTCCTTTATTAAGTACAAAAAACAACATTAAAAATCCAACAAGCAATATGAAATAACAAAGTTTCTTTTTTCTGTATGTCTTTTTAGTATAAGTAATGGTTTCTTCAAGTTGGTTTTGAGTTTTAGGTTGTTGAACAATTTCCTTAATATTATCAATAGTAAAATATCTTCTTAAAGAAAGAAAGCTAATAATAGAAATAATGAGCGATATAAAAAGACTGATTAGTAATGATAATTGCAATGGTTTCTCTGAAAAAAAATTTATTGACCACCAATAGCAAATCAAACCAATAATAATTGTTGCAACAATCAATGAACTACAAATCCATGCCTTATGTATAATGAAAATAGATTTGAGTTTTTTTCTTTTTGAAAAAATCTTTAACCCAATAATTGTAATCAACCATATTACTAATATAGTCACTATTGGAAATAGCCAGAATTCTATAGAACTATATTCTGCAGTTTTTATATATTTTCCAAAATTATTAAACAGTACTTTCATAATTATGCTAAAATTACTTTTGTTTCCTCATTACCAAATCCATAACTAATTATTTCTAACACGGTATCTTTTTCCATGTGTTGAATGCCTTTATACGGCAAACTACAATTTTGGTTTGCCAACTTTGTGAAAGCTGCATATTTCTCATAATTTTCAAATAATGGTACATAATTCAAATCTAAACCAATTGCCTTTGTTTTATTTTTCAACTCTAATGAAAACTTTAAATAATATTGTTCAATCTCTTGAATAATAGCACTAGAGCTATTCGTAAATTTAGATAGCCTACTCAATTCTTCAACAAGTATCATAAGACAGCTTGCGTATCTTTCAAAAACATCTTTAAAAAGAATTCTCTTAAACTCTTTCAACTTTTCTTCATTATTTGGAATTTGTTTAAAACTTCTTATCAAATCAGAATTTGATGTTGCTTTATTTTCTTTAATTTCAAATAATATTTCTTCCCAGTTACCAGTTTTTAATGGAATATTTAATTGAAACTTAAGTATTAGTTGTGCAACTATAATAGAATTTTTCGAATCAGTATCGCTTATTTTTTCATATAATTCCAAAGCTCTTTGATAGCCCGACTTAGCAATTGCAAAATACTCAGATGTAACCCGTGCATAAGGTTCAAGAAAATCAAGGAATATTACCTTCTCTGTATGACGCGAATATTCTAGCTCAACTTGTTGCTTTTCTTTTTTGGTTTTTAATAATTCTGATTGAACATTATCATGCTCAATCTTTATCCTTTCCTTTTCATTATTAGATTGATTTATTCTCTCTTTCATTGACTCAATATCTTTTTGCAGACTAAGAATTTTCTGTGAAGATTCTCTATCTGAAGAAAGATCGTCTATTTTATTAAGGATTCTTCTCTCCATTGATTCCAATTGCTGGAATACTTCAAAATTTTTATTTTGTGAATCGGCACTAAATATTTTGGGTTTTTGAAGCTCAAAATGTGCATCACCTATTATGTTTTCTATCCTTGGTTTTTGAATTTCATAGGAGACTCTATTTTGAATTTTATCTTTTGATTCACTATTATGACCTATAATAAGATCCGAACCAATAAGGCTTTTTTGTTTTTGTTTCTTTTGATAGCTATCCATAAATGTAAATCCATATAATTTCTTTTTATTAAATTTCTCTAACTGACTTATACTCAAATTATGCTTTCTAACAAATTCATCTAAATTCTCACCAGAGTACTTCGCATATCTTGGTATCTCTTTGTTTTTAGAAGAAAAT
>CAINEZ010000349.1 GCA_903847905.1 uncultured Bacteroidota bacterium | reverse complement strand
GATGTTTCTCAGATCATCAACATTTCTTATACTAATGCACCTATGGTTATTGCACGATTTGGTTCTGTTAAAAATCTTGTTTCACAGGTTCTTGAACCAACAATTGGTAACTATTTCCGTAATAGTGCGCAGAATTCAGATGTTATTGATTTCTTAGTAACTCGTTCTGAAAGACAGCAAGAAGCAAAGATGCACATTAAAAATGTTCTTGATGTATATAATGTAACTGCTGTTGACACTTTGATTGGAGACATTGTTCCACCAGAAGAATTGATGAAGACATTGACTGATCGTAAAATTGCTGGTGAGCAGGAAAAAACTTTCACCACTCAAAAAATGGCTCAGTTGACAAAACAGGATCTTGAAAAACAAACTGCCATTGCAAATATGCAGGGACAACTTGTAGGTGCAGACTTAGGAGTTGAAATTTCTAAGAAAAATGCTAATGCAGCAATTGAAACGGCAAGAGGTGTTGGTGAATCAATAAAGATTAAATCTGAAGCTGATGCATATCAGAAAGAAGTAATTGGCAAAGGAGAAGCAAGTGCTACTCTTGCAGTAGGTACTGCAACAGCAGAAGCTTATAAATTGGCTGTTGATGCTATGGGTAATAACAACTTTGCACAATTTAAGATTATTGAAGAAATTGGTAAAAATAAGGTTAATATTATGCCACAAGTTCTTATCGCTGGTAGTGGTAATGGAAATGGTGGTAGTGGAACTGGTTCTACAATTGACGCACTTCTTGGATTTGAAGTTCTCAAAAATGCAAACAGATTAACTGAAGGTAATACTACTAAGACTGAATAAAAATGGGATATTCAACTGATTTCAGCAAGACTGGTAAGCAGTATTTTCAACAGTAGGCTTGTCCATTGGTTTTCTGGGACGTGTAGCTTCCAGGTTGGTGTAATAATGTACAGAGTACTGATCAGCCTGCGCCCAAATCCTTTATCCATAAGGTTTTGATGGATTTTTGTTGGCTGCTAAATATAAATATCCTAAATTTCTTACTATTATGGTAGTAAACCAGTTTACATAAGAATACATTTCAATTATTTAAAGAACTTCTTTACATTTACAATTGAAAGACTGACGTCACTCCTTTTCATCAAAATCTAGGGAATCCAAAAATATAGCGTTAATACCTTGCTTTTGCTATTTCCTGCTATCGAAACATTAATTATAACCCTATGGTCGATAATAAAATTACACTTAAAAGCTTTCCAAAATGATTAAAAAAATCCTATTCTTCTTCTTGATAATTGCATCGGCAATTATTAATGTTTCAGGACAAAAAAAAGTACCGGGAAAACTCTTCACCGAATCACTTATGCAAGAAAGTTGCAATTTTTCCACTACAGGAAGGAACACCTATTTCATTCTTGAAATTGGTTATCAGCAAACCTTACAAGGCATTGAAGGCAAAGACACTACAACGCTTATCATCACTGTTCTCAATGAAACAAAGAAAGTTGGAAATGTTGAAACTAGAATCATCGAAGAAAATGAAATGATAAACAGGAAACCGGTTGAAATTTCACGAAACTTTTTTGCCTTCTGCAAGGAAACAAACACAGCTTATTATTTCGGTGAAGAGGTAGATATGTATAAAGACGGAAAAATCGTAAACCATGATGGAGCCTGGAAGGCCGAAGGAAAAAATAAATCAGGTGTGCAGATGCCAGCACTTGTTTTGTTAGGGTCAAGATATTACCAGGAAATTGCACCCGGCATTGCAATGGACAGAGCCGAAATATTAAGTACTACTGAAAGTATG
>CAINEZ010000348.1 GCA_903847905.1 uncultured Bacteroidota bacterium | reverse complement strand
TATGGAACTACCTTTTGCAGAATCATATAAAATAAAAATGATTGAACCCATACGTCGCAGTACCAGGAAAGAACGCGAAAAATGGATACATGAAGCAAAATACAATTTATTCAACCTTAAAAGCAAATATGTATTTATCGACCTGTTAACTGATTCGGGAACCGGCGCTATGAGCGACCGTCAATGGTCGGAACTTATGCTTGGTGATGAAAGCTATGCTGGCGCATCATCATATTATAAAATGAAAAGCGCTATAAAAGAAATCCTTGGGTTTGAATATTTTCTTCCAACTCATCAGGGGCGTGCAGCAGAAAATGTTTTGTTTTCTGTTTTGGTAAAAGAAGGAAATATTATTCCGGGCAATTCGCATTTCGATACTACAAAGGGACATATAGAATTCAGGAAAGCAAAAGCTGTTGACTGCACTATTAAAGAATCGAACGACACCACGCTGATACATCCGTTCAAAGGTGAAGTTGATCTGAAAAAGCTTGAAGAAGTTTTAGTGAAATATAATGAAAATATTCCTTTTATTATTCTTACTATTACAAATAACTCCGGCGGCGGTCAGCCTGTTTCAATGAATAATATAAAAGAAGTATCATTCCTTGCGAAAAAATACGGGAAGTTGTTAATAGTAGATTCAGCCCGCTTTGCAGAAAACGCATACTTCATTAAAACACGCGAAAAAGGTTACGGGAACAAAAGCATTCGGGAAATAGTATTGGAAATGTTCAGCTATGCAGATATTATGACCATGAGCAGTAAAAAAGATGCTATAGTTAACATGGGTGGATTTATTGGAATGAGGGATCCTGAAATATTTAAAAAAGCTTCCGTTTTCAATATTATGTTTGAAGGTTATATTACTTATGGCGGAATGTCGGGAAGAGATATGAACGCACTGGCACAGGGATTATATGAAAACACTGAATTTGACATGCTTGAAACCCGTATTAAACAAATAGAACACCTGGGAGAAAAATGTAAAGAATATTCTATTCCTATTATAGAACCATTTGGCGGACATGCCATATTTGTTGATGCAAAACGTTTTCTTCCCCATATCCCCAAAGAACAATTCATCGCTCAAACTTTAGGTGTTGAATTATATATTGAAGGTGGAGTGAGGGGTGTTGAAATAGGTACATTATTGGCTGACCGCGATCCTGAAACTCGCGAAAACCGCTTCCCTGAATTGGAAATGCTGAGACTTGCCGTACCACGGAGAGTATATACCAATAATCATATGGATTACATTGCCGCATCGCTTGCAAATGTATTCAACAGGAGAAATAAAATTACACGGGGAATGAAAATTATTAGTGAAGCGCCTATTATGCGACATTTCACGGTAGAACTCGAAAGAGCATAAAATATATTTTGTAATCGTAAAGAAATAACATTTATTAAGACCCAAGTCTCAAATTTCAAGTCCCAAACCAGCCTACCCTGCCTACCGGACAGGCAGGCGGCATGCAGGTCCAAGGTAAAACAAAATATAGAAAATAAAATAAATGAATATTACCCAAAAGTCGCAAACAAATGTACGGAATTATTTTTATGACATCGCGTGCTGAAACGCAC
>CAINEZ010000347.1 GCA_903847905.1 uncultured Bacteroidota bacterium | reverse complement strand
TTGTAATTTAGCTGTTGTGCTAAATTATTACAGCCATAACCATAAGTACTATTTCCGCTTGGGTCAACATATTTCAATGGGTTGCTTAAACAATAACTATAACGGTTGTAAAACTGTGTTGCACCTGCATTTTGTATATAGTTATCAGGGCTTAACATTCTACCCAATACAGGATCGTAGATTCTACCGTTCATATTTCGTGCTCGTTTGAAACACTTATCGGAAATTAATTGCTTTGTTTATCACAAAATAATATTTAAATTTTCCTCTAAAAATAAATAATGTATCATTATTTTCTTTTTTAGAAAGAGAATCCCTTTCTTGAAGGAATTTATTTAATTCATGTTGTTTATAATCATAATTATTTGTAGTATTTATCCATAATTTATCACAATCTTTCATATCAATTATTGAATTACTTGTTAATGTAGTTACCTTGGCAATTATACCATTTATTATAGTTTGTTTTTTTACAATAGTATATTGCTTATAATTTTGCGCAACATCTTTACTATGGTTTAAATAAGTGGCAATAATAATAGATAGAATAGTTAAGGGAAGAACAATATACCAATATTTCATTTTGTTATATAATTTGATTTTCATTTTATATTTTTAATTAAACAATAATAATAATTTAATGTATGAAATAATCAAATCCCCACCTGTAATAGCTTGCATTAAAGCCCCCTGAAAACCCTATAATCCAACCTGCGGTTTCATTATCTCTTATAATTTTGGAATAAGTAACACCTCCAGAAACAAAGACCAAATTACCATTATAACCCTCCCATGAACCATTAAAATCATTAATGTTCACGTTTCCTGCATATATATTTTTGATAAAAGAAAAATAATAAAAAAACCTCCGTCATTCCAGAGGTTTTTTTATTGAAATATTTTTAAATAATGTCTGAACGGAAACTTAGTGTTTGATGCGAAAAGTTCAGTTTCGAGGCCTGCGTAGCGATAAAAAAGCGGAGTTTATCTATATAAATGAGCATTTTTTTCGCAAGCGTAACGAAGGAAATGGGCTTTTCGAGCAAACACTTATTCTTTCGAGAACTTCTTCGTAAACATCATACCATTTTTATTAATAAGAGTTGCAAAGTAAATTCCGTTCGATAAATTGCTTACATCCACTGCAACATTGCCGCTGTTCACTTTTATATTATCGATGGTTTCGCCAAGAATATTGGAAATCCTTATCGTTTCTATGCCTTCAATATTGTTTAAGAAAAGGACAGATGAAGCAGGATTAGGATAAACGCTTATGCTATTAACATCTGTTGTCAGTTCGTTAATACTAGCGCCATGTACAACAACGTCACTTGTATATCTCGGTTCAATATAATCGTGACCGTAAGTCAAATAAACAACACCTGTAACGTCATAATTTATACCAACAGTGGGTGTGAACTTATATAACACACCGCCTATATTAGTTGTGTCCACCTGAAAAAGCTGCCATTCGCCATATGTGGCGCTGGTAATCGCGGAGCAAGGTTCGTTCGCTACTTTAACAAGCATACCTTCATAAGGTTCGCTGACAACAGTATCTTTTAAGCTGGAACCTGTAAGCAAAATCGGTGTCGGCACCGGATTACCTGATGAAAGTATGGTAAAGCCCTCAAGCCAGGAAAGTTCAGTATATCCGTAATATTCCTGGATTGTTCCGGTAACCTTTATCGAGTCGCCTTGTGCTGCTGTATTTATATTGTCATAAACATAAAGGCCGCTCCATAAATTTGTGCCATTCTGTATAAAATATCCTTGTGAGTATGTTGCAGTAACTATACCTGATGTGGTAACAACTGTATTCACAAAAGATGAATTTGCAGGCGAAGCAGTGGAATATTGTATGTCATGTATCGTTTGGACATTCGGGGCAATGGTGTTGATTTTAAAAGTATCCGTGGCTGCAACATTAGGGCTAAATGCAGTTCCTGTATTATCTACAAGTTGTAATGTTACATAATGGGTACCCGTAATAAGTCCGCTTAACATGATAGGAGAAGAAGTATGCTGATCGTTAGTGGAGCCACCGTCAACGCTATATTTAATATACCCGTCAACACTTGTAACAAAATTTCCTGTGTAAAATTCTACAGGAACATTTGGGCTATATGTAGTACTATTGTAATAGGGGTTATAAATTGTAATTAAAGGACTTGTAGTAGTAGTGCCTGAATAGATGCAAATATCATCTATCTGGAGATGGTCCATATCTGAAAAAGTAGATTTTACATCCCATATAAATTCACCGGATGACTTTGTATTTTTACAAACAACAGTATCCGTGTAATGCGTCCATGTAGTTGAATTAATAGCTAAATATGCATGATACGCATCATATCCACTGGAAGAGCCTGCTCTCCCATCATAGAAACCCAACCTGGTGCTACCATGCCCCCTTACCCAAAAAGAAATGTTATAAACAGTTCCTATAGTTACTTTAATATCATGTGTGGCAAACCTTTTATGTGTTGCTGTCGTATTTTTCAGTTGACAAGCATGTGTAGGGCTGTGCGCGCTAACAGTATAAGGTTTAACACTGTCAGTTGAAATGCTAGTCCTTGAACCCTCCCATCCAAAAGGAATATTTCCGTTCCAGTTTTCAAAATCACTGCTGAAAACAACAGTTTGTGCTTTTACATTGGAAAAGCAAAGCATCAGGAAACTGATGATTGATAATGTAATGATTTTTTTCATAAAATTATAATTTAGTTTTTTATTTAAAGGACTGCAAAAGTATAA
>CAINEZ010000346.1 GCA_903847905.1 uncultured Bacteroidota bacterium | reverse complement strand
TTTAAAAGCAAAAAAAAATTGACAATTTTTTTGCATATTTGTACTTTATAAAGAATGGTTTTCTAACCATTAAAAAAAATAATTTTAATCATGGAAAATTTCATTTTATATAATCCCACCAAACTACATTTTGGAAAACACATAATAAATGATCTTGCGAAGGTTATTGATAATTATGGAAAAAAAGTATTGTTAATTTATGGTAAAAATTCCATTAAAGAAAATGGAATTTATCACCAGGTAAAGGTTCAGTTAAAAAATATAAATGCAGAGGTGTTTGAATATGGCGGCATTAAATCGAATCCAGTAGTTGAAGATGTTGATGCGGCCTCAAGGCTTGGCAGGAACAGCAATGTGGATGTGGTTCTGGCTGTGGGCGGTGGCAGTGTAATTGATTCTGCAAAAATTATTTCAATTACAATTCCTGTATTTCACAGCGCATGGGATTTTTACAGCGGACTGAAAAAGCCGCTCAAAGCTGTTCCGCTTGTTACTATTCTTACGCTTGCAGCAACAGGAACTGAAATGAATTCTTTTGCTGTTTTGCAAAACCATAAAACAAAACAAAAACTGGGATGGGGAAATGTTATGTGTTTTCCAAGACATTCTTTCCTTGATCCTCAAAATACTTTTACAGTCCCCAAAAACTATACTGCTTATGGAATAGCTGATCTTATTGCACATTGTCTTGAGGCGTATTTCGGAAAAGGAGACGCTTCTCTCTCTGACAAGATTGTTGTTTCGATAATTAAAGAAGCTTTTGATAATGGTCCTGCTCTTTTGAATGATTTAAAAAATTATGAGCTTCGGGAAAAAATATTATATGCTTCCACTCTTGCTCTAAATGGTATTACCACAGCAGGAAGGAAAGGCGGCGACTGGGGCGTACATGATGCAGGGCATATCCTTTCGCTTTTATTCGATATTCCGCATGGCGCTTCGCTTACTATTGTTTATCCGGCATGGCTGAAGTTAATGAAAGACCGCACCCCTGAAAGGATTGCGCAATTAGGTAAAGAATTATTTGGTGTTAACACTTCGGATTATACAATTACCAAGTTTGAAGAATTCTTCAAACAAATTGAATGCCCTGTAAGGCTTGAAGAAGCAGGTATTGGCAAAGAACAAAGACAACAGATATTAGACACAATGATACTTAATAATGTTTCAGGGATGAATCATAAATTGAGCAGAGATGATTTATCTTTATTGCTCGACCTGATGGAAAAATAAAATCTTTTGTTTATTAAAAAAAATTATGAACTTTGTAAAATAAATCCATCCCGTCCCGATAGCTATCGGGAGCTATCGGGACTAAAACATAAAATTATGAAAACAAAAAATCTTTTTAGCATTCTTTTTCTTACAACGATTATCACTGGTTTTTCTGCTTATGTAAGGTCGCAGAATTGCAATATGTACTATTCTCTTGCTAATGGCAATGAATACGAGATGACTAATTATGATCTAACAAATAATGTTGAAGGAAAAACCATTAATAAAATTTTAAATGTTGTTAAAACTACCGAATGGACTATGGCAACCGTTAAAAAAACAACAAAAGATACAAAAGATGAAGTTGTTACCACTACCAGTTCTTCTGTAAAATGTATCGGGGGAAAAATGTATATTGAAATGAAAAGTTTCGTTCCCTCAAAATTTATGGCTCAAATGAATAATATGGCGATTAAGACAGATGCAACATGGTTGGAATTTCCTCAAAACTTAAGCGTGGGTATTACATTGAATGATGCATCGGGCGCTATCAGCTCTTATAACGGCAGCACTTTGGTTACCACCATGAAAATTACCATTACTAATCGTAAAGTTGTAAGCAATGAAAATGTAACTACTACAGCAGGAACATTTAATTGTT
Source organism: uncultured Bacteroidota bacterium (assembly GCA_903847905.1). Taxonomy (GTDB): domain Bacteria; phylum Bacteroidota; class Bacteroidia; order Bacteroidales; family CG2-30-32-10; genus CAINEZ01. Next base: position 3,580 of record CAINEZ010000346.1, on the reverse strand, counting down.
TTAAAATCACTCAGGATATTAATATTGAAACAACTTCAATGGGTGTTTCAGTTCCTGTTAGTATTAAAAGCACTGAATATTATGCAGCAGGGGCAGGTTCCGTTAAAACCGAATCTTATGATAAAGATGGCAAATTAATGGGATACAGTCTTCTTACAAAGATTACCAAGCCTTAAATTTTGTTCCAGCCAATAACTATATACACCGATGGCAGCGCCCGCGGTAATCCAGGCCCTGGTGGATTTGGGGTTGTTTTAATTTCAGGGAAACATCGTAAAGAAATATCCAGCGGATATCGCCTTACTACCAACAACCGTATGGAATTGCTTAGTGTTATTATTGCTCTTGAAGCTTTGAAGAACACCGGAAGCGATGTAATAATTTATTCCGACTCAAAGTATGTTGTGGAAGCTGTAGAAAAAGGCTGGCTACAGAAATGGATCAGCAAGAACTTTAATAAAAAAAAGAATGTTGACCTATGGTTACGCTTTATAGAAATATATAAAAAACATAATGTGCGTTTTGTGTGGATCAAAGGTCATAACAACAATACCGAAAACGAAATTTGCGATAAACTTGCAGTGGAAGCCTCTGCAATGCCTGATTTATTAGTTGATGAAGGATATGAGGAAATAAAGGAGGAAGACAAATTATTTTAGTTTCGCAACCTCAATAAATGAAATATTAAAAGTTCCCAGATATTTTTGACCTCATTACCTTTTTGTTTGAATCTTATTTTACTGTGGTATTACTACGGGGAAGTCGTATTTGAATTCGTTTATTTCAGGTTTTTCAAGGATATGCGAAAGAAAATGATGATAACTTTCCGTAAAAGAAAATTTATCAGGATCATAATATACTTCCTGTAGCGGCCTGTTTCCAATAGAACCCATATCAATGGTTGCAGTATTGTACTCCTCGAGTTCTATATGATTTACAATCTTGTTCATTACCGGCATTTGTCCATATTCTTCGCGCAATAACAGGTCTGCAACTTTATCAGCTAGCGTAACTGTAAGTTTGCGGTCATATTCATGGCATCTTCCTGAACGGGGGTAGTATCCTGTAATCTGTGCTCTTGCTTCGATACCTAATTTCTGAGTTATTTCAGAAGCAATAATCCCGCTGATGCCCCCGAATCTTGGATGGCCGTATTCATCAACTTCAGAACTCGCATAAACCACATCCACCTTATCTTTTATCTTGTCATACCAGCGTACGCCTTCGGAAACAGCAACAACAATAGCCTTTTTGGGAGAACTTAAATATGCTTCTTTTACTTTTTCAAAGAAAACCTCCTTGCGTTCTTTTGTGATATGGACTTCGGGAACGATTGAAATTTCAGCACCTCCAAAAAATGCTCCGCCTGTAAGCCAACCTGCATCGCGCCCCATTACTTCGAGAACACAAATACGCTGGTGCGATTCGCAGGTTGTCCGTATTCTGTTGGCGAACTCCATAATTCCATGAACAGCGGAAGGAAAACCAGGACATAAAACAGCTTCAATTTCCTTTCCGTTATATGAATGAATAGTGTGTGTGCGCAAATCGTTATCTATTGTTTTCGGAAATCCGATAACAGGAATACCTTCAGTTTCATAAAGTTTTTTTGCAGCGCCGTTAGTATCGTCACCACCAATAGAAACCAATACATCTATTTTATATCTCTTAAGATTTTTCAGGATCTGTGGCACCCTGTTTTCGGGATTTTTCTTTGTTGGAAAAGGGTTTGTTCGGCTTGATGAAAGAGCTGTTCCTCCGTACCAACCGTCATAAGGATGATTCGTAAGATTGATAATATCACCATCGCCTAATAAGCCTTTCCATCCTTTGCGGATACCATAAACATTAAAACCCAGCATAGATGCGCGATTTCGGATAGCTTCAATGCTCGAATTCAAAGCGGGAGTATCACCTCCGCCGGTTAAAATCGCCAATGTTTTTCCGCTAAAAATTTTATTTTTCGGTTTCATAATCAGAATTTTTTCAAAACAAAAATAATATATCTGAAATTAATATCACATACTTTTCAGGCAAAATATTATTTTAATTTGCCGGTAAATAATTTCCGGCAATTTTATAGTTTTAAGTATTTTATTTTTTAAAGATATGGGGCAAATATAATATGGAAAAAATATAAAAAATGCCGGATAAATTTTAAATCCGGCATAAAATTATTAAAATAAATTGCAGTTTAATTATTTGATATTATTTCTAATGTATCAAGCGCTATTACAAGTTCTTCGTTTGTTGCAATTGACATAACTTTTACTTTTGATCCGGGCTTGGTCAGTACTTCATCTTTACATTTCAAGCCATGATTTTTTTCAAAATCAAAATCAATTCCCATAAATTCCATATTTTTACAAACACCTGCTCTTACATCAAAATCATTCTCGCCGATACCACCTGTAAAAATTATAAGGTCAACTCCGCCAATTGCCGCAGCATAAGCTCCTACATATTTTTTAATTCTGTAAATGTACATATCCAAAGCAAGCTTTGCTCTTTTATTTCCATTATTTGCGGCTTTCCAGATATCTCTCATATCGGATGAAACACCCGATATTCCAACCATTCCACTTACTTTATTTATAAAATTATTTGTTTTTTTAGTATCCATATTTTCTTTTTCCATCATGAAAAGCATAGCTCCCATATCAAGATCACCGCAACGGGTCCCCATAATTAAACCTTCCACAGGGGTTAATCCCATTGAAGTATCAAATGATTTCCCATCTTTAATAGCAGCGATAGAAGCGCCATTTCCCAAGTGGCATGTAATTATTTTCTGTGCTTCATATTTTATTCCAAGTATTTCACATGCTTTCCGTGATACAAACCTGTGGCTGGTTCCATGGAAACCATATCTTCTCACTTTATATTTATCGTACATTTCATAAGGAAGGGCGTACATATAAACAAAATCGGGCATAGTTGAATGAAATGCCGTATCGAAAACGCCGCATTGTGGAATCTCTGGCAGGATTTTCTGCATGGCATAAATACCTTTCAGATTAGCAGGATTGTGCAAAGGTGCAAGGTCAACACATTCTTCCATTTTATCAATTATTTCCTGTGTGATATTTACACTGCCGCTGAATTTTTCTCCTCCATGCACCACCCTATGTCCTACAGCAGTAATTTCATTTTTATCTTTAATAACTCCATATTCAGGGTGTAAAAGTGTTTTTAAAATAAGGTCAACGCCAATTTCATGATTAGGCACATCCTGAACTAATTTATAGGTGTCCTTTCCTTTAGCATGATGTTTTAATTCGCTATCATTTATTCCCACTCTTTCTAATAAACCCTTGGCTAAAACATCAGCATTGTTATCCATATCCAGCAATTGATACTTAATTGAAGAGCTTCCACAATTTAAAACTAAAATTTTCATATATTCTTAAATGTTTTTAGGTAAATATTCTTTTTGCGGATTATTCCGCTGCAACAAATTTAGAATTAATTATTATGTATTGGCTTTTTTTTAAATAAAAAATAATAATTCCCCTGTATCGTAGATTTGGCAGGTGTTATAGGCATTATAAAATAATCGGGGAATTTTGAAAATATTTAG
>CAINEZ010000345.1 GCA_903847905.1 uncultured Bacteroidota bacterium | reverse complement strand
GCCTAATATCCCGGAGCATAGAATTTATACGGAATCTTTTGTTGGGGGCGGCGCAGTGTATTGGGCTAAGAAGCCTTCAGAAGTGGAATTTATCAACGATATTAATGGTGAAATGGTTAACTTCTACAAGACACTTAAGAAGAATTTCAGCGAGTTAAAAGAGGAAGTGGATTGCACACTCCACTCAGAGTTTCAGCACAGGCAAGCTCGTGAGATTTATGACGAGCCTTTAAAATATAATGATGTACTGAGAGCTTGGGCGGTGTGGATGCTAAGTAAGCAGAGTATATACAGCATATTAGACAATGGATGGTCTGTTGAGATAGATAAGAATAAAGCCAAACAAGTGCAATGGAGTAAAGAGACATTTACACAATTATATGCAAGAAGGTTGGAACATACGAGTATATTCAGCAGGGATGCATTAAATGTTATTCAGAGCACAGATAGATCTACTACATTCCATTATATTGATCCACCTTATTACAACGCTGATATGGGGCATTACAGGGGTTATACGTTAGAAGATTTTACGAATTTGTTGGAGTTGCTATCCAGCGTTAAAGGTAAATTCCTACTCAGTAGTTATCCAAGCGAGGTTCTTAGTGCTTACTCAGAACGCAATAGTTGGCACACAATAGAATTACAAATGCATAGGTCAGCAGGCAATGGCAATAAAGTGGAGGTTTTTACAACTAATTACAAAACGGTGTTTTCCAAACAGGCTGAACTTTTTTAAAAGGTATTTAAAAAGCGATTAAAAATAAAACAATATATTTGTGTGTGTGATTTTATTCGCACATTTGGTTTTAAAAATATGTTACATTTTGATTTTGCGATTATATTAATTGCAAATGATAAAAATAAAAAATGAATTTTTCGTGTAAACACCTAATAAAAGTTTGTTTATACACTATTAAAAATTTTCACGCAGAAATAGCAAAGAAAAACGCAGAGACCATAATATATTGATATACTAACAAATTTTTCTGCGTTCTTAGCGCAGACTTTGCGTTCTTTGCGTGAACTGTTGATTATTATATGCTTCCATTTATATCCCAGTTAATTTCTTCCTTGCCCATTTGTTTTAATAATTCATTTGTTTTCGAAAAGTGCTTGCAGCCAAAAAACCCGTTATATGCTGAAAATGGTGAAGGGTGCGCGGCTTTTAAAACATAATGTTTAGAAACGTCTATCAGTTTTTCTTTAGCTTGTGCAAAAGCTCCCCATAATAAAAAGACCAGACCTTCCCTTTTTTCAGACAATGTGCGAATCACTGCATCAGTAAATATTTCCCATCCTTTGTTCTGGTGAGAACCTGCCTGATTTGCGCGAACAGTAAGCGTTGCATTAAGCAACATCACGCCTTGATTTGCCCACTTTTCAAGGTTTCCGGTTATAGGAATTTTTATTCCGATATCTGAGTTCATTTCCTTGAAAATATTTACTAAAGAAGGTGGTTTTGAAACGCCATCAGAGACGGAAAAACACAAGCCGTTTGCCTGCCCCTTTCCATGATAAGGATCTTGCCCGATAATTACAACTTTTACCCCCAGGAAAGAAGTGTGATTAAAAGCGGAAAAAATTTGAGAGCCGGGTGGATAAATAATATACTTATTCTTTTCTTCTTCCAGGAATAGCTTAAGTTGCATGAAATATGGAGATTGAAATTCGTTATAAAGAATTTTTTTCCAACTTTCTTCTATGTTCGGATTTATTTCAGGCATATTTGATAAACATATAATTGTTAATAATTCTTTTATAAAAATATTTTTTT
>CAINEZ010000344.1 GCA_903847905.1 uncultured Bacteroidota bacterium | reverse complement strand
TATTGACTTCGTCGTATATGCACCGGGAATACCTTTTGATATTTCAAGCAAAGAACTATCAGTTAAACTTCCTGTTCTTGGCAGATCAGATATTTTCTGTCCCAGCACTATTGCCGGTAAAATCAATAATAATAAAATCCACTTTTTCATATCTTTTTATAATTAAATTATTCAATAATTCGTATAGTACCATCTTCGCTAATTCTTGTTATTTCATCTTCTGTAATCCTGTAATTACCTACTGTCCCTGTTACCACTTTAATTCCCTCTTTTAAATATTGAGTTTGTATAAATTTATCCACTTTTGCAGTTGCAGGTAATTTGTAACGCTTGCCCGGGAGCAATCCAGAATTTAATCCTTCAATATTGTTGGCGATCATAAAATCAAACACAGTTTCGATTGTCCCATATTCCTGAAGGCAAATATCAAACAGGTTTTGATTATTAAGCGCTATTACTGTTTTATTCTGCATCTATTACCTATTTACATTTACCTGTATTATTCCGTTTACCTGTTTAACATCATTAACTTTATAACCATCCATTCCTAAATGCATTCTTATTCGTCTGATCTCATCCGCATCCAATTCCCCATTTATTATTTGTTGAATATCGGCGCCAATTGCAGGAGATTGCTTGTAATGTCCCGGTGCAGCAACAAGAATATCTTTTACATGCTGAAGAGTGGCATCACCTATTTTAAAATCGCCATTTTCAATGATCAGATCACCATCTTCATCTTCCAAAAAATCACCGTCGTTTACTTGTGCCATTAGTGTTTTATTTTGGTATCTTCAAAATCTGACTTATTGAAATTACTAAAGCTTCCCGCAAATGGAACAGTCGGAGCTGATGAAGTGCCGAGTGACGGTACTGGATGCGTATGAGCAATATAATCCTGCTTCATTGCTTTTACTTCAGTAATTAAACCATTCAACTTATTTGTCAATTCAATAATTTTAATTAACCCTGCATTATTTCCATTATTAATAATTATTTCATCAAATTCCTGCACCTTTATAATTTGCATATCTCTAAAACCACCCAAATCAAGTACTGTAACCATGCTGTTTATTTTAGGCTTTATAAAAATGTTGCTGGCAGCATCAATGCAGAAGTTTTTAACTTTTGTGAGTTTTGTACTTCCATAATCAACTGTGCAATATTTATCGTCAACACTTAATACCTCAGCAGTAAAAACAGATATAGTACCTTGTTTGGTTATCTTTCTTAGCAACTCTCTTATTTCCACAAATGTGTGACTCATATCTTCCTCCCCAGTTTCACGGTGCGTTCGCCTCCTGATTTACTGACTTTGGTCACAACTTCGGTCCCATAATAACTTCCATCTTTATGTTCATAATCTGCATCACTTAATATCACTTGATAACCTGCATCGCAATAAGGAATAAGCCAGCCGGTTATACTTCCCGAATATCCTGTATAACTTTTTACTTTCAATTGCTCTTCAGCAAGTGTTTTCAGAGTGGTAATATTGCTAACGCCTTCAATCTTTAATGTTACGGTATCTCCTCCGGTAACCCCTGCAGTTTCGCGGATCACTTTACCATCTTTACCTTTACCTTCTACTGTAACTAATACCGGTCTGTCTTCAGCGTTTTTATATTCCAATTCGCTTTTTTCTATATTGTCCTGGAAGCTATATTTTGCCGTACCGAATATTTCCTCATATTGCGGGTGTATATGAAGTACTTTATCCTTCAGGTAAATATTGGCTTTTGTTTCTTCCTGAATTTTTTTCAAAACATCATAAGCCGTGCAGTTACGGATAACAAACTTGTCGTAACTGAAACTATAATTGCAATTAAGTGTATATCCTGGTTGTAGAATATAGTTTAAAATGTCTTTTAATGCAGGTTCTACAAATTCTTTGTCTTTAACGGCTACACGAAATTTAAACAAACCGTCTTCGCACTTAATTTTAATGCTTCCGTCGTCAGTGCTTATGGATTCTATAAAACCGCTGAATTCATCAACAAGGTTTTTATCTTCATCATAGCCGAGCTGAATTAGTACAGCATCGTCTCTTTTTATTTTCTGTTCAATTTCAATAGCTTTATTAAATACTGCGCCAGGCAATACTATTTCAGCAGTATCGCTCAATTGCTCAACAGAGCGCGTAATAGTTGCGCTGTCGAGCATTAAAAGCTTGTACTTGCCAATTTTAATATTCCAGTTTATATCAACCTGCATTTGTTGTTTTTTCTGTTGTATCTAATAATAATTGAAAAATATCGTCGCTGTATGCTTTAATTTCATAAGCCTGGTTATTCTGTCCTTTTGTTGGAGGCAGGTTAAGACCTTCAATTGTAATTTGAAAAATTTTTCTTTCGTTCAGTAATGTGCAGATTACATCAATAGCACTATGTTGTTCGCAAAACTCTTGCAATTTGCCAACCTCTGTCGGGTAAGTATTTTCATCTTCACTATTTATAAAAATTCCGCTAATAGTAATATCAACATCATCCTCGCTCCAGCGTTCTTTCACACTTCCTCTGTTCTTTCCCTTCGCTACGTGCCTGCGCACAATGTTATTTTTAAATGATAAAGATATTATTGGTTCTATTGGAAATTTAAAATCATTCAAGCCGTAGCATTTGAAAGTCAAAGGAAATTGAGAAGTTAATCCACTTTCTGATGAAGTTTTTATCTTTCCGCTTTCATCTAAATGAACAATCACCACTTCCTTTTGTATATCCCAAAAAGGCGGTATTTTATATCCGGTTGCTATTACTGGTATATTATTCATTATGCAGTGGCATAAGCCATATTAAGTACTCTGAACAAACCTTCAGTTAATTGTTTTTCCATATCAGATTCATTTTCTCCAACGCCGCCGGTGTAGTGTATGCTTTCAACTAAGTTTTTAAAAGTTATGTTAATAGATGTATTGCGGGTACCGCCTGATGCAATATTTTCGCTTGCTCCGCCGGTTCCATCTCCTTTATCAGGTTTATTAGGATTATCAAGTGGAGTTATTCCCGAAATTGTCGGAGTTATTCCTGGTATTGTCGGAGCGGAAATTCCTAACTTCTCTTTAGTCTTGCCAAATATATCGCTTACACTATTTTCATTATATATTTTAGCTTCTTGAAGCGTAAGAAGAAGTTTATCCTTTGTATGTCCTGCAAGTTTGTCCTTAGCCTTGGCAATTTCTGCAACGCGCTCCTTTTGTTTATTTTCAATTTTTGCAAGTCCGGCATTTGCCCCTTGTTCATCCCATAATGATTGAAACTTATACCATGCTCTTTTTAATACCTCAATCCCATTTAGAAATGTATCCTGAACATTCAACCATATTATTTCGAAGTTGTCTTTAAAAATTTTCCAGTCCAGATCCATCTCATTCATAATATTCGACCACATCTGACTCCAGCCGCCACATTTATAAACTACAAATCCTATTGCAGCTATTAAAGCAATTACTCCTGCAACTATCCAAAATAATGGACATGTTAAAAAAGCCCAATTTAATTTAGTTTGAGCGACGACCCATTTACCCACCCCTGAAGTGGCAATTGCTGTCCACGTTGCATAAACTATTATAGTGGTTGTTAAAATGGCAATTACTCCTCCTATAATTAAAGCCCATGCGCTGCCTTCACTCATTTTTTGTTTTAAGCGAGCAAAAAGCCCAACAACCCATTCCAATGCTTTACCCAGCAATCCCGAAATTTTTGTAAGAATATTCAATGCAGGAATGATCAACGGTCTTAAAACCTCATATAATTTCAGCAAATTATTTTTCAACGAATCTATAAATGTTGACCATTTGCCCATGGGTGTTTCTCCCATTTTAAGCAACATATCATGAAACTTTCCGCCTTCGCCGGTTGCTGCTTTAAAAGCATCTTCAACCATTGAAAATGGAATATTTCCCTTTTCCATTTCCTTTCGAAGCTCTCCCATTGATTTACCCGTTTTCTTACTTATTTCCTGCAATGGATTGAATCCGGCATTGATCATCTGAAGTAAATCCTGTCCATTCATTTTTCCGGCAGATGCTACCTGTGAAAATGCTAATGTCAGAGAACTCATTTTCTCAGCATCACCCATGGCAACATCTCCAAGCATCCTAAGATTAGGCATTATTTTTTCTGCTGAAATTCCAAATGAAAGCATCATTTTTGCATTCTCCTGGAGAGGCATATTTTCTAAAGGAGTTATATTCGCAAAGGTTTTAATATCTTCAACCATTTTCTTACCGGCATCCTTGCTGCCAAGCAGTGTCTCAAATGCAACTCCAGCCATATCGTTTTTAAAACCTATAGAAAAAGCCCCGGCTGCTAATGCACCTGCAGCAACTAATGGATTTGTCAGTAAGTTGGCGAAAGGAATAGAACTGAAAGCATTTGAGAACATATTCTTTATAGGTGTTCTGCTTACCGTTTGCAAGCGTGTAATTTGAGATTCGAGCTTTTTAATTTCGCTGTTGTATGTACGAATAGATGTTATATTTTTTGCCGGAATCAAATCACGCTCGTTGCGTAGTAAATCTAATTTTTGGGATAAAGAACTTACTGAAGTGCCCATGGCAGTCAAGGTAGTTTTTACCTTTACAGCTTGCTGCTGAAGTTTGGAGAATGTATTTAATGAAGTATCCGAATTAACGCCAATTTTCCGCATGGTTGCGGAAAACTTGTCATTTAGACTTAGCGTATATTCAAGGATGTTCGACATTATGAACTTTTAACTTTATGAACTTTCAAACTTTATAAACTTATTACTTATTTGCTTCAGCTTCTTTTCGGCGGATATATTCGAGCTCACGGAATCGCATAGCCCATTCTTTGTCAGTAAGGCTGTCGGGGTCTAAGTGCATATAGTAACGCAGTTGAGCATCTACTATACGCACAAGCTCGTGTTCCCCGACCTCGGCAGCCTTTATAAGTTTACCAGTTCAGCTTCTCTTATTTCAATCAGGTCACCCAATTTGGAGCTGGCGCTCAGGAACAGATCATCATTTTTCTTTATTTCTTCGCTGCCTCCAATAAAACAATTGTTCATCAATGTTTCATTGAATTTAATCGGGTCCTTAGTTCCTATAGATGATGCATATCCGAGAGTCTTACGATCGGGCTTTTTGAAATAAGCGATATGACCATCAACAATGATGGCAGAAACTTTGCCGTATTTCTTTTTCCATTCCGAAATTTGATCAGGCGTTGCCTGTCCGATTAAGTCTTTATTTTCTTCCATAATAAATATTACTGTTGATTTTTAACGTCAAGTGCTATAAAAGGAAGCTTTCCTTCCATGAATTTATCGCCTTGCTTAATTTCTTTAATGTCCTCAGTGAATTCAACACCCAGGACTTTATCAAAAATTAAAGTGTCACCGTTGCTTGGATTACCATACCCAACTACTGCATCAAGTCGTAGATTTAATATAGAGCCAGTTCCGGCAGCGCGTAAAGTTTCCAGTTCACTTTGTAAAACGCCAATCTCACCTTCAGCAGCAATGTTGCCACGCTGAATGGTTTTTGCTTTGTTTCCTTTGCCATACACGGCTTCCTTTTCTTGTTTCGTACCATATTTTATGCTACGAATACCTGTAAGGTCACGACCACCAAGCATAAGCGTAATGTCGCTCCATTCATATTCTTTTGAATCAAACATTTTTTAATCTCCTATGCAGTTATGGCTTTAAAGCCTAATTTAACATCAATATATTTTGAATAACCTTTCGGCTTTATTTTAATAATAACAATCAAAATACCTGTTGATACAATGTTCTGCGAAACATTTATATTGCATTGTACTCCTTTGTCATTTTGGTTTGCAGGATCATTGCCAAGTTCGTTGTTATTGGTCATTGCGCTAATAATAGCATTTTCAACGGTAGTTTCAATTGATTTAGCATAAGAAGGCGCAATAGCGCCTAAATCTGTAATTGACACATCAGCAAGTAATTCGTCAAGCAAAGTATCATAAGCAATTCTATAAGCCTTGTCAATGGTTCTGCGAGCTGTCAGGCTTTTGTAGTCATCTGTTGGTAAAGTTGCAAGAGGATCATCAGTAAAGAAATATCCGTCACGCCCAACATGTGTGCGTAAAGTAATATAACCTTTATCATGGATGTCTGAAACTTCGGCAAGCGATGCATCTATTGTGCCAACATATCCTGATGATATGCTCAATTTACCATCTTTTACAGCGCCAATATTTCTGCTTACTTTATTACATGCAATTCTTCCGGCCAGTAAACCCACAGCAGCATTTGCACCCGATTCAGTGTCTCCAATTAACACGCCAACCCTGTTACTTTCCAAAGTTGTTAAATCTATTAAGTCATCAGCATCATCTGTAAAACTTCTGCCTTCAATTAAAGCAAACAATGGAGCTTTCAATGTATTTGTAGCCCATTCGCATAATTCCTGTGCTTTAGCAATAGCTGTGAAAACATCGGCATCAAGCCCATCAGTAACAACTGGAGTGTAACCATTAGCAGGTGTACGTTTAAAAATAATTCCGCGTAAAACTCCATTAGCTCCCTGAATCAAAGCCTTGCCATAATTGGTTTGAGTAATATCAGCCATATTGGTTAAACTAATGGTATCGGCAACACCCATTAACCATAATGGAACATTTACCTCAGAAGCATCAATGTCTTGCATTGACTTAACTTCATCGTAGAATTCCTTAACTGCTTTATAAATACCGGGATTGTTTAACTCAGTAATTCCCAGATCATCTTCTAGATCAGAAAATTTTGTAATTTTATATGGAGTATTTAGGGCGAAAAAATCAACCACAGCAGCTCCTGTGGCAACTATGCCCAGAACGCCATCTTGTGAAGCAATTAACTGTTTTAGCGCTCCGTTTTCGAATATAATTCTTACACGCGGTAACATTATACCTCCGTTCTTTTAATTGTTTTTACTTCAGTGTCTTTTAAGCTTTCGCCGTGCATTCGGGCATGTTGTTGTTGAATAAATGCTGTACCATCAGAAGTGAAATAAATTTCTTTCACACTGTCGTTATGCGATTTAAATACTTCTTTGGCGCGGATGCGCATGGCATCGGTATTCTGTGATTTATCGGGTACAACCTTTTTTTCTACTTCTTTAATAGGAGTTTTAACTTCAGCAGCTTTTTTTTCTACATGTTTAGCAGTGGGTTTAATGTTTTTATTTTTTGCCATATAAAATTTTTTTAAAGATTAAAAATAAAATGAAAAGCAGAAGAGCCGATTCAATCCAAAATGCATTACATCGGAATTTCTGAAATGGTGTGAGAACATTAATAGTAACTGTTTTCTCTTTTATAGTTTCTTTAGTTGAAAGTCTTGATTTAATTATATGATAGACAATCATACTATCAACGATACATGTTGAAGTCATTACATTATTCTTCACACTAAGGTGAGGTATGTTCAGGTTTTTTCCTGATTTATATTCCTGCAATTCTTTCATAAATACACGGCCTTCTTTGTCGCATTCAAGGTATGCGCGGATATAAGAACTGTCGGAGTAATATGAGATAGAATCCTTTGTAATCTGGACATAATGTATGCTGTCCTTTTGAATAGTGATAACCTGTGGCGGAAACTTTTCATTACAACGCTTCTGTGTAACGCATGAAGCGAGCATGAACAATATTGCTATTATGATTATTCTTTGCATCCTGCTTCTTTTATAAGTTTCTGAATTGATTTAATTTGTTTTTCTGTAGTTTCGTTGTTAGGCATACTTTCAATGATCTGTATCACTTGTGTAAAAATATTTTGCAAACGATTCAATCGTTTCTCTAACAATTCTATTCGCTTTCCGTTATCTTCTTTTTCACCCTTCATCTTTGATATTTCATCATTTTTACACAAAATAATTTCAGTGTATTCCTTGTTTTTATCCATCAACTTATTCACGGAATCAAGCATATTGTTAACAGCATCGGTTGCAAGTTCTATATTGCTTTTTTCAACATCGTTGCTTTCCTTGCGCTTTTTTTGTTTCAGCGTAAACAGCGTTATCAAATTGCTTCCTAAAACAGTTATGATGATTGTTATAAGCATTTCGGGTGTATTCATTGATACTTCTTTTATAAACTACAATTCCCTAAGAGGTGGAGAAAAGTCCGTGCTTTCAACTACGGACTTTTCTCTTTCCTTTTAGTATATACTATGATTCAGATTCAAGAGGTGAATAGATTGCTGCCTGCATTTTACTGCGGAACGGCAATGCTACAAATCGTTTTTGGAAGTTAAACACATCTCCCTTCTGATCGGGGTCGCGATATTTTGCAAATATTTCAAGGGAGCCATCAGCTTTCATCACTTCATCACGACTCCATAATATAGAAGCAATAGTATCAGTTACCGCACCTACAGCCTGGAATGCTACTTTAGCGCCTGTTGATGAATTAAAGCGCGGTGTTTGACTATTTACAAAGAATGAAAATCCAAATATCTTACCGGCAACAATTACTTCTTTGTAAAGTTTAAGATCCTGTGCCATAAGGTCAGCTTCATGAAGAGGGTTAAGCATTAACGCAAATGCATTCAGATCGGCGTCAATAGCAGTCAATCTTGCACGAATACTAAGAATATCTTCAAATGTTAAAACTTTTCTTGTACCGTTTGAATCTCCGGTGGCAGCAATAACAGGAGTAAAAGCGCCGTCAGCCTGTGGAGCCCAATAATGAGCGGCAAGTTGTATAGATGCCTTACGCAATGCATTTCTATGCCCTCTGACTACTGATTCCATTTTATTATACGATGATTCCATCGCTTCAATATTTCTAACTATAGTGCTCTCAGTATCTAAAGTACGAAGCACAATAGTTTTTGCAGCATCAGTTCTTGTAGCAGCTGTGATAGGGTAAGTGGTGTTATCAATCAATACATCAGGATCAACTCCTGCTTCAGCGAGATTAAGTGTATTAAATTCCACTAATTCGCTCATGTCGCGAGACCAACTAAGGAAATCATCTTTAGGATAAAACCCTTCCATTATAATATCAGTCCATATTTCTTTTTGGACACCGGCGAAAAGCATTCCCGGAGCTTTGTCAATGTACGACATGGCTGTCCCTGCAACCACTGATAAAGCCATTACCGGAATTGCTGCAACGCTGAATATGCAAGAAAATATCAGCGCAATAATCATGTTGAACCCGAAGTTCATTTTGTTAAATCTTTTTTTCATCTTTTTAGTTTTTTTATGTTTTTATTTTTCTTTTTACTGTTGACTGCCGACTGCCGACTGCTTACTGTTTCTTATAGTTAGCTTTCAACTCCAAAAATTTGGCATTGTCGTTTATTTCCATCGCCTTTAAGCCTACTGCATCTTCTTTTAACCACTTCATGTAATTCCAGTCTTCGCGACCTGCTGGAGTTTTGTCTCCATCTTTTTTAAGTTTTGTACTTAAAGTTTCTTTTGCAGGCATTGATTCTAACAAGTCTTTTGCTTGTTTGTAATCATTGATAGCAAGTTTCGTGAAACTTTCTTTTCTGTCGGCGGTAATTCTGCCTTCTTTTACAGCTAAGTTCACAAGCTCATTAGCCAAAGCTTCGTTGTGATCATTTAAAGTTTTTTCAGCTTTTTCTTTAGCGGTAGTAGCTAAAGACAACTTTCCGCTTAATTCCATTATTGCGGCATTCAGTTCGATAGGTTCGGGTTCAATACCCAAACCAAGCACTTTTGCTGCATCAACTGATAATTTGATTTCTTTTTTTTCCATGTTTGTGTTTCTTTTGTTGATAATTGTTTCTAATGAAAGTTTTATTTCTTCTAATTTCAAAACAGTTTTGCCATCTTTTGCGTAAAGTCGTAGAGCTGCCTTATTAGATGGTACAGCCACCGGAGATGCTTCAACCAATTCCCATGATGTTAACACAAGTTGAGTTCCCAGTCCGGGTATCTCTATATTTTCAGCTTCCAATGGAATAATTCCCATTGATGCTCCTTTTATATACCCTCTGTCAACTTTGCCTGATATTTTTACTGCATCAGGATCTTCCATATCAAATTCCGAATCAGCTTTCAATTGAGTTCCCGAAACAATAAGGTTATTCCACTTGCCAATAACACAACGGTCATCATGCGAATCAAGCATTACCGGGTTTTCTTTAAACCGGTCGAATTTGCCTCCTGCATTATTTACCAAAAATCCGTGCGATGTTAATACTGACTCATCGTTAAGTACAAATGTGGGCATGTTGTTTTTTTTGAAATTAAAATTTGAACGCAGCAAAAATACTCCGCGCGACAGAGGCTTGCAACAAAGTGTCTAAGTATTGGAAGCATTCATCTAAGTGTTATATGAAAATTATTTTTTAGAGCTTTCTTATACGATTTTTGCATAAAAAATTAGTATGTCTGTTAATAAAAAAAAACTTCAAAAACCCCGGGACCCTGAAAAGTTCGAATACGCTTACCTCCTGTTTATGCAGGGAGTTTCACAAAAAGAAATTTGTGAGCGCGTAAAAATTTCATCTCCTACCTTACAAGGATATAAGGAGTCCGGCGGATGGGATACCAAGCGAGCCAGCCGTACTATAAGTATTGACGACTTAGTTCAGAAATCTTTGAAAAAAGTTTCCGAAATGTTGGACGCTGATAATTTTAATGCGGATTCATTTGCAAAAGCCGTGTCTCAACTCAAAACCCTGAAAACACACAATACCGTTGATGATGACATTAATACATTTATGGATTTTCAGGACTATCTTATCCGTGAACGTAGCAGCAATAAAGAGGTTACCGATGAATTGATTAAATGCATTACAAGTCTACAGGACAATTATATTCAATACAGATTGGGCGGAAATGGCAAATTTCAAAAGTAATAAAGAACTTTGGAATCGTTGGGTTGAACGAGTTCAATGGATCAACTCAAAAGATTTTTCTTTTCCTGAATCAGAGGAAGTTCAAAGCCTTCGTATAGAACGGGCAAGGAAGGATTACTCCTTTTTTGTTGAAACATATTTTCCGCATTTAGCAACAAAGAAATGCGGCAAGTTCCAACTTGATGCAGCACATCATCTGCTTACTCATGATGATATTCGCGCCTTATTTGAATGGGCTCGCGGACATGCCAAGTCATCACATTTGAGTTTACTCATTCCTTTATGGCTTAAAATTCAGAAGCCACGCAAACTCTCTGTAATGGTACTGGTAAGTAAAAGCGAGGATATGGCTGTTCGACTTTTATCCGATCTGCAGGCAGAGCTTCAGTACAATATGAATTTTACAAAAGATTTTGGCGTACAGGTTAAATCCGGATCCTGGACTGAAGGAGAATTTCGTACTGTAGATGGCTGTCTGTTTGTTGCGCTGGGTCGTGGACAAAGCCCTCGTGGTTTAAAAGACAGGGGTAAACGTCCTGATTATATTATTATTGATGACATTGATGATGATGAAATGATTCGCAATCCCCGCCGTGTTGGCGATGCACTTGAATGGGCTTTGACAGCTTTAGCCGGTACAATGGCTATGGGTCGCGGCAGATTCGTTATGGTTGGCAACAGGATAGGTAAAGACAGTGTATTAAGCCGTTTCGCTGAACGTCCGGGAATTTATCACACTATCGTTAATGCTTTAAATAAACAAGGTCAGCCTTCATGGCCCGAAAATTATACTTCGGAAGAAATTCGCAAAATGCGTGAGTTTATTGGTGAACGAAGGTTTCAAAAGGAATACATGAACAATCCTATCAATGAAGGTGCGGTATTCTTGAGAAAGCATATACGTTACGGAAAAATGCTTGATCTGAAATATTACAAAACATTAGTCTGTTATACCGACCCCAGTTTTAAAAACTCATCAACCGCCGATTATAAAGCAACTATGTTAATCGGAAAAACTCCCAACGGTGAATTTCATATCATAAAAGCTTTTGCTGATCAAACTTCAGTTACAAATATGGTATCATGGCATTATACTATTATGGACTATGTTGCCGGACGTGTACCTGTGCTGTATTATATGGAGGCAAACTTCATGCAGGATTTACTTCTTGACGAATTTAAGACTGTTGGAAATATAACCGGACATCATATTCCTATCCGTGGAGATCAGCGCGCAAAACCCGATAAATTCGCACGTATAGAAGCAATGTCGCCATTATTTGAACGTGGATTAGTATTACTAAATGAAAAGGAAAAAAACAGTCCTGGCATGATGGTTCTAGTTGATCAACTTTTAATGTTTGAAAAGGGAAGCAAAACAAACGACGATGCTCCTGATGCAATGGAAGGAGCTGTGTGGATGTTGAGTAAAAGAAGCCGGGCTTCTGATGCTGTTTACAAATTTGGATTAAGAGAATCACGAAAATTTTAATTATATGAAACTGTTTAAACATTTATTAAAAATCTGTTTAAAGCCTTTAAAATGGCTGTTCTTTTATGCATATTCAAGTTTCATGCAATGGTTACTTGAGCGTAAGGTCAAGGAAGCTATAAGGCGTTCCAAATTGGAGAATAGAAGATATATAGTTACTCTGTTCTTTGGGCGTCCGCGTTGTTACCAAAAGCGTTTACTTAAAGAAGCTATAAAAAAACGTAAATTCAAAAAAGGTGTAACCATCGCCGACATTGAAAAACACGCATATTTTGTTACAAACTAAATAAAAAAATTATGTCGTTTTTAACGTCAACAGAATTAAAGTCGGTAGCCTACGATTACCAACTTACAGAAATTACCGAGAATTCGCCCGACATCGTTCAAATGGCTATAAATGCAGCCGTGGAAGAAATGAAGAGTTACCTTACTCCCAACGCTCAACCGCAATGGAAAGATGGCAGACCGCGGTATGATGTCGAGGCAATCTTCGGCGCAACAAGTACTAACCGTAATGCGCTTGTACTCGAATTATGCAAGAGCATTGCACTGTATTATGTTTGCCGGTTGGCAAATGTTGACATCATTCAGGAACGGGTACAGGAACGATACGACCGAGCCGTTGAGTGGCTTGAAAAAGTTGCAGGTGTTGGCAAGTACGCTAATGCTCCGGGCATTAATCCCAATTTACCAATACTGGCAGAAACCGTAACCGACGATTCAACTATTCCATTTCGCTTTGGATCAAGAACAAAATTTAACCACGAAGAACAATGAAAAAGAATTCCCGAAATAATTTAAAAACCACGCAAACTCCTAAGTCTGTTAAAAGACACACGGACGGCTATGTACAGAAATTAATGCCCAAAGCTATTAGCAGGATCAGGAAAGATATATCAGACTGGAACCGGGCACAGTTACAGACTGAAAATATATATTATCCTAAGCGGGTATTATTGCAGGATCTATATAGAAATATTCGTGTTGACGCTTTGCTTAGTTCGCAGATTGAAAACAGGAAGATGATCTCCTTGTCATCTAATTACTCCATTAAAAAAGGTGATGCGATAGATGATAGTATAACAGCATTAATGAAATCAATGCCCTGGGTGGGTGAATTGATAGGCAATATAATTGATAGCAAATTTTATGGACCTACACTAATCGAATTTATTACCGATAATGCAGGTAATCTTAATCCGGTTGTAATTCCCCGCCAACATATTGTTCCGGAACAAGGATTACTTTTATTAACTCAGTATGATACAACCGGCATTGATTATCGTAATGCAAAAGAATATGGATCATGGCTACTTGAATTTGGCAACCCCACTGATTTCGGGCTATTAAATAAAGCAATTCCTCACGTTCTTTTCAAAAGGTTTGCACAATCATGTTGGTCGGAACTCTGCGAAATATACGGTATTCCGCCACGCGTAATGAAAACAAATACTCAGGATGCCAACATGCTTACCCGTGCCGAACAGATGATGCGCGACATGGGCGCAGCTGCATGGTTTATTATTGATGAAACCGAGTCATTTGATTTCGCCAAAGGCGCTGACACTAATGGCGATGTTTATAGCAATCTTATCAGGCTTTGCAATAATGAAATTTCTCTTTTATTTTCAGGTGCGGTAATCGGGCAGGATACTAAGAACGGCAATGAGAGCAAAGAGAAGGTAAGCATGAACCAACTCATATCGCTTGCTGATTCCGATAAGAGGTATGTTGAAGGTTATATGAATTCAGTTGTATTGCCTGCATTTTATCGTATCGGCTTGCTTCCAGATGGATTGACATTCTCGTATGATCCGCAGGAAGACATGGCGGAACTATATACGAGGACTATCGGTTTTCTCGCATATTATACCGTGGATCCTGAATGGACTAAAAATAAATTTGGTATTGAAATTACCGGAATCAAACAGTTAGGAGCTCCCGCAAATTTTCCTCCAGCTCCGCAAGATTAAGCGCACAACTGTCGGAGCTTTATAATACCAAGTGCGATTGCTGCGGTGGTTTAATTACTCTGTCGGCTTCATCTCCCGATAAGCCTAAATTCAATGAGGAAGTCTTTAATAGTGCCATGCAGCACATTCATTACAAAAAAGGATATAAGCCCGAAATGCTAAGTGATGAGCCTTTGCTTGCTGTTACCAACGAAACAAACCGCATTCTTTCACATGGCATGAATGCTGGCATCGTTGACAATACTCCTCCTGAAGCAATGCTGAATAAATTAAAAGATGATGTTTTTGTTTTCTCCGGTTTTAAAACTCATACCGAATTAAAGGAAGCTGCATCATATCTTCTTGATGCAAACAATAAGATCAAATCTTTTCAGGATTTCAAAAAGGACGTTTTAAGCGTGCATAACACGTACAATTCTGCCTACTTAGATGCTGAATACAATTTCGCGATCGGAAGCGCTCAGATGGCTTCAAAATGGGTTGATTTTGAAAACGACGGCGACAGGTATAACCTTCAATATAGAACTGCCGGTGATGACAGGGTAAGACTGGAACATGAAGCTTTAAATATGACCACGTTACCAGTATCTGATGCATTCTGGAGTAGTTATCTGCCTCCTAACGGATGGAACTGCCGTTGTACAACTGTTCAGGTGCGTGTCGGTAAATATCCCGAAAGCGATTCCGGTACTGCCATAAAAAACGGGGAAACCGCTACTACACGTATTGATAAAAACGGAAATAACGCTGATGCAATTTTCCGATTCAACCCGGGCAAGGACAAAGTAATATTCCCTCCGAATCACCCATACAGAATGGTACAACTTAAGGTTAAAAATATTGTAGAAGGTTTACAGAATAATGAAAATGAATGGGAACCCATTAAAACAAGAAAGGGAAATGTAAGGGTAAATATAGATCATGGCAGTAATGAAAAGGAAGAAAATGTAAATATTGCTTCTTATTTAGCCAATAAACATGGTTATGAAATAGACCTTTTACCTGTTATAGAAGGAACAAAAAACGCTGACAGTTATAACAAAACGCTGAAAATAAACCAGGAGTACAAAACAAACATTACATCAACAAAAGGCGCTATTGATAACGAGTTAAGAGCTGCGGCAAAACAAGCAGACCATATTGTTATTTCAATTAATTCAAAGATATCAGATAACGATCTGATAAGGGGTATAAAAGGGCGTGTAAACCAGGAGAAAAATATTCAATCTGTAACGGTTATCCGAAAAGATAAAGATAAAACGTACAAGCGATCGGATATTATGAGTAAGGATTTTGGGCTATAAAGCAAAAAAGATATTCCGAAGAATACCTTTTTTGGGAGGTCGGGAGTTTTTACACCCCCAACCGATACAAAGATACAACTATTTTTTGCAATTTCAACAAATGGAGCAAAATTTTTTAAAAAATATTCTTTCCGACATCCGTGTAGAGCTTACTGAGGAGTTCGACCGCAACTTTGAACGTAAAGCTTTTTTTGACCGGCCATGGGATGAAGTAAAAATTCCTAACAAACGAGGCAGTTTGATGATGCGCACAGGAAAGCTTCGCCGTAGCATACGTTCACAGATCATGGCTGATGCAATTCGCTTTACATCTTCGCTTCCTTATGCAAATATTCAGAATGAAGGCGGGACTATTGTTGTTACACGTAAAATGCAAAAATTCTTTTGGGCAATGTATTACAGCCTTGCAGGGCGCATGGTATATTCGGTTAAAACAAAATCGGCAACAAACACAAAGCGAAATAAAGCGTTAACGGTAGAAGCACAGTACTGGAAGGCAATGGCATTAAAAAAAGTTGGCAGCAGAATTATTATTCGTTCACGCCGGTTCATTGGCGCGCATACACAAGTAGATATATTGGTTACTAAAGTTTGCGACAGCAACTTCAAAGAACTTGACAATTATATCAAAGATAAATTCATTTCTAAAAACTTCAAGACATGATAAACGACGTACTTACAGCAATAGCGAAAAAGTTAAGCACTGATACTCTCATTAAACACATTGATGAGGACTGGGGACAGCTTGATTTTTATACTGATAATCCTCCGGTAAAATTCCCTTGTGTATTATTGGAAATTCAACAAATACCGTGGCTGGGTGAAGGTAATAAAGTTCAGGACGGCATTATGAATATCAGTGTTACCGTTGCCGATATGAAGATGAGTAACACTTCATATAATGCGCCTTCAGCGCAAAAAATTCATGCAGCTGCAATATGGACTATTCTCGAAAATATTCATAAAGCTTTACATGGATGGCACCCGGTGATCACTACCGGAACACCATTGCCCGATTTTAGATCGCTGACACGGATAAGCACTCGTAAGATCAAGAGAGACGACGGTATAAGGCAATTCGAGGTAATTTATGCTGTGCATTGTCAGGATGCCAGTACAGTGCATACGCATGTTGCTAATCCAAAACCAAAGGTTAGAATTATTACTGAATTACAATAAACTCAACTGAATGCATGATGACGAATTAGCTGAAGGAATGTAATTCATTTCTTTCAGCTCTTTACTTACCGGAGTGCTCAGGTAATTATATAATGTTGCCATGCTTATATGAAAAATTGGGGCAATGTAGGTGTGATATACGTAGGTAGTGGAAACTCCGGGCTGTTTGTATTTTTGATAAATAGCTATTACATCCTGCATCTGCAACAATTTGTTGCGTTTGTTGTATGACATATCTTTTCGAGCTTTCCACAAAAATAATACATATAAAAAAGAAGCTGTAAAAAAGTTTTACACAATAAAAAAGCCCCGAAATAAGTTCGGGGCTTCCTCAATCTGTGAATCTGTGGCATTTTTTAATCTTCCAAATATGGATCTATAAGCTCCGCTATTGCATTGGTATAATAAACACCGTCTATTATTGGATCAATGTCAAGTATTTCGCCTGTTTTTGCTTGCATACGCATAACAATATCGGTAACCGCAAAATTATATTTACGGATAAATTTAGCCCAGTCTTTAGGCTCTATCGTATCTTTAAAGTAGTTGTTCATTGCATTTGCTATAAGTGCGCTCATAGTGTGCCTCCTTTCTCAATTTTTTCAGCTTCTATCATTGCTTGTTTATAACAGCTTTTACACATTACAAGTTTTTCAATAATTTTATTATCTTTGATAATAAGTATTGCATTTCTTCTGAAACCATCCCAACAATTTAACCTGCAACGTACAATTTCAGAATTTGGATTTGCTTCACACATCTGTTCAGCAAGTAAAGTCATGTGACTTTTAGTATTTAAAATTTTCGGTTCCATTATGCCTGCCCTCCCATAAGTTTAGTTGAAATGCTAAGGCGTAATGCGCTATTCTCAATTTTACATACATCGGCAAGTATTGAAACAAGGCGTTCCTGTGTAAGCCGGTTGTGTTTGCGTGGTGCAGATAACTGTTTTAATGGTGTGTGAACTTCTCCAAACAAATCACGTTGTTCATCCAATTTAATTATTAATTCTTCAGCCCAATCACGAAAAAGTTTAGCTCTTTCACTTCGCATTGCAAAACCAAGACGTACAATACCTCTTTTTGTCCACAGTACTGCATTGTGTGCGCAACGTAATTGTTTTGGCAATTCGCTATTACTAATGGTAATAGCAGTTACAAAGTGTTTACCTTCAATAAGTTCGCCAGCAAGACCAAGTTTGTTTTTTAATATAGCGTAATGAGTAACGCCATATCCATTAGCAACCTCTTTGGTTGACATTAAATATTCGTATTCCTTGATTGGAATCACATTTACCGTTAAACCTTCCGTTACGGTAATTGGCAGTAAGTTGCAAGCTTCATTCTTTTTGTAATTCATGTTAAAAGAATTTAAGTTATACAATGGGCAAAGCCGCCTTAGGTGTGAATTACAATTCAATCGCGGGGCGATGAACCAGCGCTTCGTTTCCTTAGCGCCACCAATAGCAGCTTTGCTTTATCTTAAAAAACTTTGTTCAAGGATTTTGCCCCTGACTGATTAAATTGTAATTCAAGGGCAAAGATAGAAAAATAAATTAAAAACAAATATTTTTACTTAATTTTAAATGTTGCATAATAATCACATGTAGCATTACCTTTTTCTATTAGTATTTTATAAACATTAGGAGAAATTCCCATCAAAGAAATTCTATCACCCATAATAGTCATGTGAACAATTTCTCCTTGTTTGTACCCTCCTAACTTAATGTCTTGATCCCAATAATTTAAAAATATTTTTATAATTATATCTGTAGTTCCAATGATTTCACATTTAGTAATAACACGACATATATTGTCATCTGTTTTAACATAAGGAATATTATTTGTGTTTTTTAAATAATAATTAACATTTATATATTCATCTTCAGTTGTAATCTTGGGGGTATATTTTTGAGTTGAAAAATTATTATTAGATTGTCCATTAATATATGCAAGATTCATATCCGTTTGCAAATAAGTACTAAAACGAATATTAACAAAATTAATATCCAAACCGACAAAATATGAAAATCCGTAGTGTTCTGAAATACCGTTTAAATGCCTTTCTAAAATATTATAAGGGTTTTTAAAATGATCTAAACTGTCTTTTTCAATTTCTTTTTTTGTCCGAATAATTGATAAACTATCTTTTCGTTTTTTCTCTTTTATTTCATTATCCTTATTAATGCTATCTTGTATTTGATATTTTCGTTGTATTTGATATTCCTTTTCGGCTTCAATATCGGATTCAAGCTGTTTATTATAATTTTTATAAGCATTTAATTCATTTACATAATATGTACTATTCCAACTCTCATCCAAACTTTTAATTGAATTAATAGACATTGTAGTTATATCAGTTTCAACTTCTTGTTTATTTAAATAATTTGAATAGGCCTTATCTAAGCGATTTTGAACATAGGTTATATAACCTTTAGCAGCACTTTTTATTTTATTTTCGGGTATTCGTAATATTTCAATAGAATCGTTTAATATTTTGTATTTTTTAATGTACTTAGTTAAATTTTGACTAAATAGATTATTGAAAAATAAAATATAAACGAGTAATAGGATAAGTTTTTTCATAGTTTTAGTTT
>CAINEZ010000343.1 GCA_903847905.1 uncultured Bacteroidota bacterium | reverse complement strand
GTGGTGAAACTTTACAGCTAATAATATTTGTGTCCACACGGTAGCTACCGGCAGGCAGGTTAATTGATATTGGGAAAAAGTAAAAAGGCATAAGTAGAAACGGCGAATGAGCGAGGGAGTGAAGGGGCGATAGAGTGAAAAAGTGAAATCAGTAAAAAACAATTAATAATATTTTTCGTGAAAATTCGTGAAATTAGTGGATAACAAAATAAACAACAAACAACAATCCATGAAAAAATATCTTTATCATAAATCATATACCATTAAAGGTCTTAATAGCTTTTTAATAGTTATTACGATATGTTTATTTGGGTATGCTAAAGCATATACGCAAGGGATAAATCCTGCGAGTGCAACGAATGCCGCTTCTGCAATTCTTGACCTGGATGCAACAGATCAGGGAATATTAGTACCACGTCTTACAGTCGATCAGCGTAATGCTATACCATCGCCGGCTAACGGACTTTTGATATATAATGTTGTAACTAACAAATTCAATTATTACAAGGGTACAAGCCCTACAGGAAACTGGTATGAAATAAAATCTTCTTCTGTTTATGTTACTTCCGGGGGCAGCGTGAATCCTGGAGGCGGAGTAGCAATTAATGCAACATCCGCACAACCTAACAATTCTGCGATACTGGATATTGATAATGCGAGCAGAGGATTTTTGATTCCAAGAATGGCAACAGTAACAGGAGTAACGGGAGTAACAGGCTTAATTATTTATAACAATACTGATAATGTCTTGAATTATTTTACTGGAAGCGGGTGGAGGGTCCCTTGCGCCACTACTACCGGCGCTACTGGCGCTACCGGCTCTCAAACTAATATAGGTGCTGCAATAAATACGGATAATTCAGATCCTGATCAATCGGCTATTCTGGATGTAAAATCCAATACCAAAGGTATATTAATACCAAGGCTTACAAGTGCTCAACGGAACGATTTAAAACCGGTACAAGGCCTAACAATATATAATACCGATAATAATACGATAGAATATTATTATGGCACTACTGGTTGGTATGGGTTTGATATCTCTCCATACATTACTATTCAGCCATCCTCACCTGCTTCAATATGTGCAGGGGGCAGCGCAACAATTACAGGACTGGCAGCTACAGGAGGCACATCATACAAGTGGCAGTATTATAATGTAAGCTCTTGGGAAGATGTTGTAGGCGGGCATCCCACGGGCTCAACATATTCAAATCAAACTACTTCATCGCTAACAGTAGCAGGAATAAGCAGCGCAGGAAGCTATCAGTATCAATGTGTTGTATCGACGAGTGGATGTAGTTCTATGACAAGCAATGCAGTTACAGTAACGGTAAATGCTTTGCCAGCAAATAAAACTATTGCGGCAGCAGCATCTTCTGTTTGTTCCGGAAGCGCAACAAATATTACAGTAGAATTATCTTTAGCTACAGAAACTTATCAATTAAGAAATAATACCGGAAATGCTAATATCGGAAGCGCAGTTACCGGTAACGGAGGTACAATTAATTTGCCTACTGGAAACTTAACGGCAGCTACAACATTTAATGTGTTAGCAACTATTACATCATCAAGTTGTACAGCGCAAATGAGTGTTACTCCAACGGTATCAGTAGATGCAACATCGGTAGGCGGAACCGCAACCCCTGCTGCTTCTCCTATTAGCAATGGAAGCAGTACTACAATAACTGTAGCTGATTATACTGGTACAATACAATGGCAACAATCAGCTGACGGCTCAACTGGTTGGGCAACTGTTACTGGTGGCAGTGGGGCAACGACAGTAACATACACCACTCCAAATCTTACTACTACAACATATTACAGGGCTGTAGTTACCAACGGTAACTGCCCCTCTGCAAATTCAACAACAGCAACAGTAACGGTAAATGCTGCTTGTGCAGTTCTTACGGCTCATCCAACATATGGTGGTGTAATTTTTAAATGTCCTGTCAATAACGATGGAACTGGGAGGGTTGCATCTACTTTAACCTATAGTCTTAGTGTTTCCGCTGGGGTTACACAGTGTGCTGCACTTGGGTCGGGATGGACTCTCCCCACAATAGCAGATTTAGACGCCATGGATGCAGTGCTGCTAGGACAAACTCTGCCAGCCGGAGTTGAAACCTTCTATGACGGATGTTATGACGCAAGGCGATACTGGAGTTCCGAGGCATACGATGGAACTAAACAATATTACAGGGGTAAGTACTTGACGTCTTACTGCTGGTACTTGCAATTCGCATTAATGACGACTGCAAATAAAATAAGATGTGTCCATAGTTTCTAAACTTTTTTTAAATTTAAAGAATCCCCTATTTACAATCAAAAAAAAAAAATAAAAAAAACATGGAATTTTGTTCGGAAGAATTTTTTTATAATATGTTATATAATATAGTAAAATAAGGAAGATATACCAATTGTATATATATAATAGATTGGTAAATTGGGAATAACGCAGTCTTTAGCCATCAATTAGCAGTCAGCAAGAACAAACAAAAAAGAAAATAGGGGCGAAAGAGCAATTGGGCGAAGAGGCGAAAGGGAGAAAAAGCGAATGGGCGTTGTGGATTTGATTGATGTTAATGTAAAATTTGTAATTGGTAATCAGTGTTCAGTAATCGGGTTGAACTAATGATTATTAATGAAAACGACCTGTCCCTCGCCAACGGTCAGGAAGCAACGAATATTTAAAAACAATAAATATTTTTCGTGAAAATTCGTGAAATTAGTGGACAAAAAGTAATATTGAGATATTAATTGATATTAAAAGAAACTGGAAATTGATTGAAATTAAAAAAAATATTGATTTATATTATAGGATATTATAAATGGTAGAAAGGGCGAGCTCAAGAATCGGAGAATGGGCAACAATTAACCGTTTCGCCCATCCAATATATCTCCGTTTTAGTTTGATTTTTTAGCAGACTTATTTTTCTTCAACCATACCCTTGTTCAGGAAGTTTTAATATTTTTATAAGGGAATAATATAAGCGCACAAAAATAATTAAGAATTATTTCATGTTTTAAAGGAAAATATATAGTATATTTGTACTTTCTTAAGTGAAATAATTAATAATATTTATCCTTATGGAAAAGAAAGAATTGTTAAAGCAATTAATAATTAGTTTTCAAAAAGAGCTTCCTTCCGCATTAATAGCAAGGGATACAGAGTTACCTGCCGATACCGGAAAAATTATTACCGTTCCCGGTGTAAGAAGATGCGGCAAATCGAGTGTCTTATTGCTTACAATAAACAAATTGCTTGAGAAAAATTTACCAAAAGAAAATATTCTTTTTTTGAATTTTGATGATGAAAGATTATCGTTAAAAAAAGATGAACTTGACTTAATAATACAGGTTTACAGGGAGCTGTACCCTTTAATTCCTTTTAAAGAAGTGTATGTTTTCTTTGATGAAATTCAAATGACTGATGGATGGGAACAATTTGTGAGGCGGGTATATGATAAAGAAACGAAAAATATTTTTATAACAGGATCTAATTCAAAGCTACTTGCCAGCGAAATTGCAACATCGCTTAGGGGAAGAACCCTTCAATTTGAAATATTTCCGCTTTCATTTAAAGAATATTGTTTTTTTAAAAAATTAGACACTAATATTTATTACGATGTTTCAAAAGCGAATCTGATAAAATCTTTTTATGAGTATCTTAATTTTGGTGGTTTTCCAGAAGTAGTATTAAGCAATTATGTTCATTCCGAAAGGATATTACAGGAATATTATTTTTTAATGCTTTATAAAGACCTTCTGGAAAGATATCATATACGTAATGTTGCCGCGGTTAAATATTTTATTCAACGGATTTTTTCTAACCTCGCTAAACCCACATCAATTAATAAAATTTATAATGAAATAAAATCTGGCGGTATTTCGGTAAGCAAAGATTTGATGTATCAACTTGTAGAATATACCGAAGCAATTTATTTGTTTTTTAAACTTACCAGGTATGAAAATTCTTACTTAAAAGAAACTTTTTCCGACAGGAAATATTACAGCATTGACAATGGATTGAAACGCGCTTTGCAAACAAATATCAATAATGATTACGGGCAGTTACTCGAAAATTTAATTTTTATATGGTTGCGTCAAAAAACACTTTTACAAAGAGGTTTGCATTTTTACAAAATTAAAAAAGAATGTGATTTTGTTTTGTTTGATCGCGACAAACCCATAAAACTTATTCAATCGTGTTGGGATATCGGCAATAACGAAACATTAAAACGTGAAATTGCCGGTCTTGAAGAAGCAGCAAGCTATTTGAATTGCGATGATTTAACAATAATTACCACAGAAGATGAAAAAGAAATAAAGTATAAAAAATATAAAATTAAAATAATACCCGCATGGAAAGAAATGCTGAAAGAAACTAAGTGAGTGATTAAGTTATAACATGAAAAGATAAGAATTACTAAAACTAATAACATGCACGAGAATAGCTACACAATCAGAAAGATGACACTGCAGGAAATAAATATTGCAATTGATTGGGCTGCTGCCGAAGGATGGAATCCAGGGTTACACGATGCGGATTGCTTTTATGCTGCCGATCCTAATGGCTTCCTTATCGGGTTGCTTGGAGATGAGCCGATAGCAATGGTTTCGGCAGTCAAATATGGCGATAATTTTGGTTTCCTTGGTTTTTATATTGTAAAGCCGGAATATCGGGGCATGAAGTACGGCATTCAGATAGGGAGTGCAGGTCTTGCTTACCTGAAAGGACGTACTATCGGTCTTGATGGAGTAGTCGCTCAACAGGAAAACTACATGAGGGCAGGGTTTACTATTGCTTATAAAAATATCCGTTATCAGGGAACCGCTGACGGGTATAAGCCTGCCGATTCAGGTATAGTAAGGTTGTCCGAGATCCCGTTTGTTGATTTATGTTCATACGATAAACCTTTTTTCCCTGGCAATCGTATAGAATTCCTGAGGTGTTGGATTAATCAACCCCAAAGTACAGCACTCGGTATTTTGCAAAATGGCAAGCTTGCAGGTTACGGTGTCATGCGCATCTGCAGATCCGGATACAAGATAGGCCCATTATTTGCTGATAATTCGGAGTTTGCAGAAAATCTGTTCTTGGCATTGAAAGCACATGCCCCTGAAGGAGCAACGATTTTCATAGACATGCCGATAGTGAATTCTGAAGCAGTCAATTTAGCGAATCGGCACAATATGACTGCCGCATTCGAAACAGCACGGATGTACTTAGGAAAAAGCCCTGATTTACCAATAGATAAAATTTTTGGCATAACGAGTTTTGAACTCGGCTGATAATAATTTGAAATTATTTATCATTTATCAAATGTTTTTTTAAAAATGAAAACCAATTTAATCTTTATGGTATTGGTATTTGTGATATTGAATTCGGGCAAATCCCAAAAGGCGGATTCTGTTCCTGTTGTTAAAGAAGGCATGATTAAAGTTACGGGCGGTAAGATATGGTACAAAATAGTAGGTGCAAATAAAACAGGCATTCCTTTATTAACATTGCATGGCGGTCCTGGCGCTCCTCATGACTACCTTGAGCCGCTGGAAGTGCTTGCCAATGATCGCCCTGTAATTTTCTATGATCAGCTTGGGTGTGGCAACTCCGAAAGACCTTCAGATACCACTTTGTGGAATGTGGCAAGGTTTGTGGAAGAATTGGATCAGGTGCGCACGGCATTGCATCTTGAAAAAGTTCACCTTATGGGGCAATCATGGGGAGCTATGCTTGCAGTAGAATATATGCTGCGAAAAAAACCAAAAGGTGTTGTAAGCCTGATTCTTTCAGGTCCGTTATTAAGCACGCCAAGGTGGATTGCCGACCAGCAAATATGGATTTCTCAACTTCCGCCAAACATCAGGGACACAATTAGAAAATACGAGGAAAATGGAAATTTCGCATCCCCATCATATCAGGACGCTATGATGTATTATTATCGTCAGCATGTCTGCCGGCTTGATCCCTGGCCCGATTGCCTTAATAAGGCTATGGAAAAACTCGGTATAGAAGTTTACGAATATATGTGGGGTCCTAGTGAATTTACCATGACAGGTACATTAAAGAATGCTGACCTGAGTGAACAGTTAAACCTGATAAATGTACCAACCTTGTTTACCTGCGGCGAATTTGATGAAGCTACACCTGCCACCACAAGCTATTTTCAACAAAAAATTCCCGGTTCCGAAATTCACATTTTCAAAGGAGCATCACATTCGCATCTTTTAGAAAAGCCGGATGAATATTTACAGGTAATCAGAAGCTTTCTGGAAAAGCATGAAAAGAAAAAGTAGGATATACTAAAAAATTTGCTTTTCAATTTTATCTGCAATATTTTTCTAGTTGTTTTGTTGCTTGCGTATTGCCCAATAAAGAAGATTTTTGCCAGTCTTTGCAAGCCCCTTCCAAATCTTTCAAATTATATTTTGATGTTCCTCTTCCCAAATAGGCATCGGCATAATCGGGATTTATTTCAATAGCTTTATCAAAATCCTTCAAAGCTTCATTATCTTTTTTAAATTCACTGGCTTTCAAAATACCCCTGTTATTATAAGCTTTGTAGTAATCTGGCTTGAGTGCAATTGCTTTGTCGTAATCTTTTAAAGCATTTTTAATATCGCCATTCTGATACTTTTTATTGCCACTGTTAAATAATTGTTTAGCTTCGTTTTCATCTTTTTTTTCAGGCACAGTGCCTGCTGTATCTGTCGCTACACTTTGTAATTCACGCATTGAATTCAATACCATTTTATTTTTAGGATTGGAAAGTAAAATTTTATGATAACATAAAAGAGCATCTTCTTTATCGCCTGCCGTTTTGTAAATGTCTGCGAGAGCATAATAAATATAGCTGTTTGCTGCTTTTGTTCTTCGGATATCTTCAAGCAAAAACCTCTCGGCAATTTTATATTCTTTGAACAATATGCAAAATGAAGAAATATTTAAAAGCTCGTTATTAGTGAAATCAGTTTTATGAAAAAATCCATCAACCCATAAATAAAATTTTCCTCGAGGAGAAATATTCAGGACTTTCTGCTTCTCTTTATCTGAAATATTTTCGGGTATTTTGTATTGTGGAAATAATGATGAAAAATCAAATTCATGAATATTTACAGCATAATTTTTTTGAGCAAAGATGGCTGAATTTCCGTCAAGATAAATTAACCGCCAGTCTGCCATTTCAGAAAGTTGGGTTGTCCATGGGTAGTATTTTGAATAATTGTAAATTATTATATCAGGATTGTATTTTGATATTAGCTTTGAAAGCCCGCCATTCCAGCTTTCCACTACGTCATTATATAGGGCTTCTTTAATAACTTCCAGTCGTCCATCAATAAATACCGGTTGCTGCGTTGACCAAGCCAACCAGCCCCCATAGCCCAGGCTGTTGATAATCCTACCATTCAGCTTGTTGGTTTTTATAAATTCGCAGGCGTTAAGCGGTTGAACATTATTATCAATACCAATACCGGTTTTATTAACAGAATTAGTAGTGGCATAATATGAGTTGGTAAATAACCGAAGAATTAGCAATAAGGGGATAATGATAAAAATAAAATAGATAAGCTTTTTTACAAAATTCCAATTAAAATATTTGAATTTTATTTTAACGGATTCGGTTATGGATGTTAGAGAATTACCGAGTATGGGAATGGCAATAATAGTAAAAAGTGAAATATTCCGGATTGAAATAAATGCCAGGTAAAGAAAAATTGAGAGTAATAATAATTCGTGAAGTTTTCTTTTTCTTATTGTCAACAGGAAAGACAATAGTACAAGAAAAATGAAAATCAGAAAAAGAATATTCTTAAAAACAAATAGATCGAGTTGAAAAAATGATCTGAATTCTTCAAGGTGTTGATTAAAAATATTGCTACTGTCGAAACGGGTAAAAAGTTCAAGGGGAAAAGTAAATCCTTTAAAAAAATAAGGATTAATAATACAAACAGCGAATGAAAAAAACATATAAACAAAAAAATACTTGTCAAATTTTCTTTCTTTTAGCCATAAACTGATAAAATATGCTCCTGTTAAAGCAAAACCCAGAATAAAAAGGCTGTGCATATTGCACCAGACAAGCATTAACACAGGCAGAAAGTAAAGTTGTTTTATGTTCCTGTAATAATAATTATCCAGAACAAGCAGAATTATAGAAATAAAAATAAAAGTAAACATCTCTGGTCGCAAGACTATCCTTGGTTCTATGATAAGGAATCCCATCAGGAAAAGAATACAGGAAAAATACAAAGGAATTCCAAGAATACGGTTCCTTTTAAAAAGTAAAAACAGCAGAACAACGGATAATATAACTACCAGGATACTTAACCCGTTATACCCCGAAATTGCATAAACAAAGAAAATAATAACCTGAAATAGCCAGTGAAGATCAATGTAGTCATTCTGTGTAGAAGTGTATGTAAATGTGTCTTTTGTTGGGAAAGATAAGTTTTCAAGTATCCATCTGCCGGCGTTAAGGTGAAATCCCAGGTCTGGATCCGATAGTAAGCGAAAAGACAATATTACAATGAAGCACACAATTATTGAAAACGGAATGATCCAATTATTTCCGGAAAAATATTTCCAAAAAACATTTTCTTTATTTTGTTTATTTTGTTTCATTGCCGGAATAAATGCGATCTTTCCAACTAAAGTTTCCGAAAAGCCCTGATAAACCTGTAAATACAATATACACAGGATATATTAGCTGCAACGGAATATAAAAGTACATCATTTTTTTCTTTTTAAAGAAAGAAGATGCCCCCATTAAAATCGGGAAATCAACAATTAATTTTGAAGCAAAGCATATTATAAATATATTGAAAAAAAATGATGAGAAAAAAGAAAAAATAAAACAGGATAATAATATAAAATTAAATAAAAAAACCATTAGCGCTGTAATAATTGTTGCAGTATCAGTATATCCGTGGCTTTTTGATACCCAGCGTTTTCGCTGATTTAAAAAACTTTTAACTGTTACCTGTGGTTTTGTTTGAACCAATGCGTCCCGAGATTTAATGAAAACTATTTTCCTTTTAAAAGTTTTTTTTATTTTGTGCATTAAAAAAATATCATCACCCGACACAAATTTATCAGATGCTTCACCATCTCTGGTTTTCAAAAAGACTTCTTTTTCATAAGCCAGATTTGCGCCGTTACACATTATGGGGGTTCCCAGATGAGCTGAAGCCGCACCTGAAGCAATAAGGCTCATAAATTCCAGGCTTTGCATTTTTTGAAAAACTCCCGATTCATTACAAAAACTAACAGGACCGATTATCATAACAGGGTTATATTTTTCAAAATACTCAACAATTGATATAATCCATTTGGAACTCATAACACAATCGGCGTCGGTTGTAATAATAAGACTTCCTTTTGCAATTTTAACTGCTTCGCTTATAGCTTGTTTTTTTGAAGATAAATTTCCAGATGCAAGCTCAATAAGTGAAATGTTTTTAAAATGAGCTTTGCTGATAAAATTTTTTACAAGATATGCGGTATTGTCTGTAGAAGAATCATCAACGATAATTATTTCAAGGAGATCGGAAGGATAGGTTTGCGCGCAAACATTTTCAATACATCGGAGAATATTTTCCGATTCATTTCTTGCGGGAATTATAACCGAAACCTTTGTATTTGGTTTTGTGTCGGTTATTTTCCAGTGCTTTATATTGAACCAGGCAATATTATATCCTGCTATTAAAAGAATGTAACCTGCAGTGATAGCAAGGAAAAAACAAAGTAATATTTCGTTAGTTATATTTTGCACGTAGTAAATTATCACATTTGTATTTAAGGTATATGGTATAAAGGAATATGGTATACCCAACCCTTCCCTATACCTCTTACCCCTATACCTTATACCTCTTACCCCTATACCTTTTTATATTTATGATTATGAAAATTATTCTCATTTTTATTTTATGCTCAACTTTTTCTGAAAAACTTTAACCTGAAAACGAAAATAGCACCGATAATTGCAGGAATGGCAAGGTTTACCAGCCACAATACAGATGTTGCAATCATAATATTGTCATTTATATTTACAACGGGTAAATTAAGTTTTTCGAAGTACATGCAGATAAAAAAAAGAGCCGCTGATACCCTTACACCTAGTTCCGTTAAAAAAAAAGTAGGAAGTGCCGCTACTACCAGGTATATTAATGATATCATAATGAACGCGTGGCTGTATGGTATCTTAACTTCAAAAAGAACTAATAACAAAAAGAATTGAGTAACAAAAACCAGATACCTTGTAAAACTTAAAAGTAATACTGCTGTTAATTCCGCCTTGTTATAATAAGAAAAAATGTTTCCATAATGACTTATTTTTTTTAGCCTTCCGGGAAGTTTATTAATTAAACATGTCAGAAACGAAATATTATAAAAAAGCATTACCAGAACAATTACTATAATAACAATGATAAACACAAGCCCATAAAAATAATATCCTGGGTTCAGCGAAAAAAAATCTATGTATTCATGAGCAAAAAATATAAAACCGATCGAACCGGCAATAACAGTAATAAGTAGCTGGCTCATGCTGCCCAACATAGTAATCAGCACACCTTCCCACCGGTCAGCTTTTTCAAGAATAAATACCCGCCCTGCATATTCACCAATCCTGTTGGGTGTAAATATGC
Organism: uncultured Bacteroidota bacterium; assembly: GCA_903847905.1. Classification (GTDB taxonomy): domain Bacteria; phylum Bacteroidota; class Bacteroidia; order Bacteroidales; family CG2-30-32-10; genus CAINEZ01. Next base: position 11,757 of record CAINEZ010000343.1, on the reverse strand, counting down.
TTACGGTAACTCCCGACACTACAGCAATCAATGCTTTAAAAAAATTAACATTTTCAATTTTACTTATAAGAAACTTCCATTTAAAAGTTTCGATACTCCAATTAATAATCATTAATCCGAACACAAGCAAAATAATTTTTATAAAGAAAGGCTGGCTAAAATGACCTTCGAAAGATCGGAGAGTATTATCAAGATTGTATTTTATGAACAAGCGCCTGTATATAAACCAGAAAGCCAGCAAGATTATTGCCGTTTTAATAATTAAACCGTAGATTTTATATATTTTTGTTTTGTTATTCATTTACTTTAATGGCAGATAGAATTATTTTAGGAATAGACCCCGGCACAAATATCATGGGATTTGGGTTAATTTTATGCAAAGGTAATTCAATTGAATTAATTAAAATGGATGTTATTAAGTTATCTAAGATAAACAATCAGCCATTAAAGCTAAAAAAAATTTTCGAAACCACTTTGGAATTAATAAACCATTACCACCCTGACGAACTTTCGATCGAAGCGCAATTTTACGGAAAAAATATCCAGTCTATGCTAAAATTAGGCAGGGCGCAAGGAGTGGCAATTGCGGCGGCTCTTTACCGCTCCATTCCTGTATTTGAATATTCTCCAAGAAAAATAAAACAGTCAATTACCGGGAATGGCAGTTCTTCCAAAGAACAAGTTGCCGCCATGCTTTTGAATCTTTTAAAGATAAAAGAAGTTCCCGAATTTCTCGATGCTACTGATGGACTTGCCGTAGCAGTATGTCATTTTTTTCAAAAAAATAAATCTGAAAAAGGAAAATCTTATTCCGGATGGAAATCTTTTTTGTCGGACAACCCCGATAGGGTACTGAAAAAGTAAGAAATTATACTTTGCGCAGGTAAATTTGCACATTCCATAAAGCTTTAAAACCCAAATCCCAAGTTTCAAGTCCCAAACACACCTATACTGCTTACCTGAAAGACAGGTTCAAAGGGAAATAATAAAATGAGTAAAACTGAATATTATTAATACTTATTGCATTCTGCAGAAGATATAATTTTATATTTCCACATGCTTTGATTTTTTTGTTTTGGGGCTTAGGACTTCGATGTAAAATGTAAACATTATTTTTGAAAACTCAAAAAAATTGGTATCAAAGCGCATGAGATATTTTTATTGCAATTTCTTCGAATTCCTCTTTGGAAAATTTAAGTTTTGGCATAGTGAAATCAAAATCATTCATGTCATTTATTGGCACAAGGTTAATATGCGCATGAGGTACTTCCAGGCCTACAACAGCTACTCCAATTCTTTTGCAGGGTATTGTCTTTTTCATAGCAACTGCAATTTTTTTTGCAAATAGCCACAATCCTGTATATGATTCATTGTCCAGGTCGAAAAGATTTTCAATTTCTTTCTTGGGAATTACGAGGGTGTGCCCTTTTGCGATCGGATAAATATCCAGAAACGCAAAGAAGTTATCATCTTCTGCAATTTTGTATGAAGGTATTTCGCCTTTATAAATTTTGGTAAAAAGAGAAGACATAGCTGTAAGTTAAAATTTGTCCTTAGAATAAGTATTTATATAGTTTTAGATTTGCGATTTTTGATTTTTAATTGAGTGAGAATCAATTTTTAAAATAATAAATCGTAATTCTAAAATCTTAAATTATTTTAAAAAATTTATATACAAATTCTACTTGTTATCTTGTTATTTCAATAATTTTAAAAGTAATGACTCCTGCGGGAACTTTGATCTCAGCCTGATCCCCTACTTTTTTACCAAGTAATCCTTTTGCAATAGGTGATGTAACGGAAATTTTACCCTTCTTCAGGTCTGCTTCGCTTTCAGGAACAATAAAATAAGTTATAACAGAATTATTCTTCAGGTTTTTGATTTTAACCTTTGAAAGTATAAATACTTTTGAGTTGTCGAGTTTTGACTCATCGATAATCTTTGCATTGCTGATAAGCGCTTCAATTTTTGAAATTTTCATTTCAAGCATAGACTGGGCATTTTTAGCGGCATCATATTCTGCATTTTCAGACAAATCGCCTTTGTCGCGCGCCTCAGCTATTTGCTGAGAGATCGCAGGTCGTTCAATTGATTTTAATTTCTGAAGTTCTTCTTTGAGTTTTTCCAGACCGTCTTTGGTATAATATTTCGTTTCCATCGCTTGTTGTTTTAAATAAAAAAATAAACCTTCCATTATATAAGATAAAGAATCCCGAAACACCGGGACTCTTTATTAATAGGAAGGAATTAAATTAGTAAATTTCTTATAGGTTAATCCTAACTCCAATGCAATGTGTTCCCTGGAACGGATCAGAAGTTCTGTAAGAATAATCAAGCCCGAATGAAGAGCCTTTTTCTTTATTTAAAGGAATTTCAACGGTAAATCCGCCGCAAGGACCTGTATAAGCTGTTGTTCTGTCTGCCATAGTAAATATGCCCTTTTCATATGTATAACCCGCCCTAAGCATAAGATATGATTTAAATCCATATTCAAGACCAAGAATATATTGATCTTTGGTAAAGGAGTTAGATGTGAAATTTCCGGCTGCTGTAAGCCTGTTATTGTTGTTTATGTGGAAATCATAAGCAGCTCCAATATTTATAAGTGAGGGTAATTCAAATTCTGCAGAACGGTGTTCAACTGTAAACTGATTATCATTTCCGGGTATAAAACCCCTGAAAGAAAGGCCATCCCCTTTAAATTTCATTCGGGGACCAACATTTTTCAGAGATATGCCAAATTTTATATTTTCAGCTTCTCCGGTCACATATTGAATTCCGGCATCGAGAGCAACGCCCTGAGCTGTTGCATCGGAAATAGACTCCGATATGATTTTGAAAGTAATACCTCCATAAATACTGTTTGAAAATGCCTTTGCATAAGATATTCCAATGTTCATAAGGTTAGGGGAAAATGTTCCGATACCTCCTTCTGGCAGGTCAACAGTGGTAACTTGAATGTCGCCAAACGACATAGCCATAACAGAAAGACTGATAACACTGGTTTCGCTTACTCTCTGGGAAAGACCAAAAGTATTGATATTTACTCCAGAACCTTTTAGCCAATTCGTTCTTGAAAATATCAATTCAGTTTTTGTCGTAAATGCAGAGCCGGCAACATTCATATAAACAGACTCAAGTCCGCGGACTGTGGCAGAGTTAGCTCCTCCCCATCCGGAACTGCGCCCCCATGGATTAATTAAAAGTTCTGACGCTCCTGCTTGCCCCGACCTGTCCTCGTTTCCAGCTGTCAAACGAATTGCAGGAAACAATGTAATTAGCGATATTGCAAGAACGAAAATCTTATTAACTCTTTTCATATATATATTTATTATACGTTAATACCAGATTAATTAATTACATGATTAGAATGAGTTAAGGTCAATAGGCCGCAATGCCCCGAACCATTTGAGTACTTTTTCGCCAACTCCATCTACTTTAACGTAGATAAGGTATATCCCTCCTGAAATAGGAATCCCTGCGAAATTTTTAAGATCCCAGTCAATGGATGTTTTGGTTTCATCTTTGGTATATTGTCTTACAAGAGTACCATTAACAGTGTAAATAGAAACAGTACATTTTTCAGGGAGATTAGTAATCTTTACTCTGTTATCGAGCTGATTTTTTTCATATCCGCAATATCCGTAATATGGATTTGGTACAATATTAATCAGATCAAGCGCAGATTTTGCAGCCTCAGCATTATTAGTTTCTGTCATAATATCATCCGTTGAAAAAGTGTACATCGGATAATTATTATTCGAAGGAGTAGTTGAACCATAGGTTGAATAATTTGTTTTGTATGGTTTGGAAACTCTTATCCTTATCTTTACTTCATTCGATAACCAATCCGAACCGGTGCTCATTGGTATTCCCGCCCACATAATATCTTTGAATACAGTTCGTTTATCAATTACGTTGTTCGTACTGAGTTTATTGTAAATATATTGTCCATTGTCATAAGCGGGGCAATCGGTAGAAGCATCTCCGTTATGCCCTACAATGTAAACAAAATGTTCTCCTCCCCAGATAATATCGCCAATATCTGTAGAATAATGTGATGTGGGATTAAAAATCATATCCCTGCCGTTATCTCCAACCAACCATGAATTTTCGCCAAACATTATGTTTAATCGCTCACCTGTTTCAACATTTATTGCATATCCGGGGAACCAACTCATGCCTGTACCTGTTCCGTCGGGTAATGTATCTTTACCACGAGATAGTCCTTTTCTAAGGTCAAATTTATCTGCAACGTGACCTTCCGTAAGGGCAAGATTTTCTTTTTCGCAGGTTTCAAGTACAACACACCTGGTCCATTTGCTTTGATCGGGAGTAAGCACAAGATCAATACTTGCAAGATTCTCTAATTTATTAAGAGCAAAAGATGCAGCATTATCCCACGCAACACCATAAGCTTTAACACTTGGTGTATTAGGATTAACACTCTTTTTTGCACAAAGCCCGTAGGGTGCCCATGTTCCTCCAATAATTTTTTCGTAATTTCCCATAGGATCTTTCCACGCCGTAGGAGTAACTCCAGGGGCAGTTGGGTTGTAATCGGAATTATCAGTATTTATATTGTCATATGATGTACCAGAACGAATCCAGTTCCAATATCCTCCGCCATCTACATCAGGAACACCGCCAAGCCACTGTTTTGAGCTGTCGGCGTAAGAAATTGTAGCTTCAATAAATCCGTTATCTATTGCATTAATTAAATCGCCGGGTTTATAAACCTGTTGTATTGTAATAGATAAGCCAGCGTCAAGTAAAAGTTGTTCGTTTGCGATCTTGATGGTTTTATCAGAAAAAATTGTATCGTTGGTAATGGAGTTAATCAGTATCCATGAAGCGCTGTCAATAGTAGACACATTATTAACATTGAATTTAAGAATGTATTCGCCTCTTTTTACATTTAACGGGTCAACGACTTTAACATCAATTGGACCATGAGAGTTTTCGTAGGTTGGAGTTTTAATAAATCCATTGTCTAAAATTTCGTTCACTGATTCCTGTGTCAGATCAAGGTTCATTCCGCCATTTCCCTGACCTTCGATTCGGGTTATTTTTGGACCGGTTCCATATTCGGAATTAATAACCGTACCATTTGCTTCGGGAGAAGGATTATGAGGAATACCGGTATATTGTTTAATATTTTTTCGTCCGGCAAGATATACTTTTTTCTGCCCCTCAAGTCCGCTGACACCCGGTATCTGAGAATTGGATTCCTGCGTATATTTAATATAATTATTGTAACCATAAGCTAAAGCGAGATAATAATATTGTTTATGGTTAATAAGGCGTTTATCACCCGTGGCAAACTTATCTTCTGTAATACGAAAAGAGTGAATAATACCTTTATTATCTCCGTTTACTTCTTCCACAGGGGTATTAGCAGCAAGAGCCTCATCATAATAGAAATTTACAAGCTGTCCGATGGGTGTTCCCTGCTTATCAAAATTCTTAACATCACATTGTCCAACCAAACGGGCTTTGTCGGGATTATGAATTTCGGAAACAGACACAGTAGCATCTTTTAGCTGGAATATTTGATATCCTTCAAACCGGTAAAGTGAATCGTATCTAATTTTTTTAGCAACAGTTACGGTTGTAGTGTCACCTGCAATAATAGTTTTATAAGAACTATCAGGTGTAATTATAGAAGGATCCCATTCCTTGTAGGATTCGAGATAATTATTAGATGTTGGTACGTTAGTAAGGTAAAGAATTAATTCTTTATCAAGTTCTTGAATTGTTATGTCGGGAGCATTAGGTCCATTAACTACTTTGAAGCAATTATCAAATAATTTTTGACATTTATCATCTACAACACGTAATAATTCTACCGAAGCCCATGCGCCACCCGAGCTTGCTCTTGCCCAAGGAATACCAACGGTAATATAATTTACTGCTCCCGGTTCAAGTGTAAAAGGTCCGGCTGATTGCATAAAACGACGGTCATCGGGTTGATTACCTGCAGTAACCTCTGTCCAATATTTTGGGTTGACAGCTTGTCCTCCGGTACCCCAGTTACAAGGATCGCTATCGCCGGGGAACATAAAATCACATTCTGGTCCATCACCGCCTGCGCCAGCATGAGCATTACCACCATATTTCATTTTAGTGCCGTCTTTCCAGATTCCTCTTAAAAAATTATAATAGTCAATAGCAATTTCAGGATCGGTGCTATATGACGGAGCGCCCTGTCCTGTATTATTATGATAAACGAATCTTCTCATACCAAAGCGTTCATCATCAATAATCCCATTTTCAAAATTGATTCCGTTAATACTTACATCACAATTTCCGGAAGTAGGGTGTTTCCAGTAGGAAAGATTATCAAGTCCGTCGGGGTCCATATAAGGTCCCTGAAAAAAGTCGGCGCCAACAGCAGGTGGTTGTGCGCCATAAGCCCATACCTGACCTGTGCCGTCAACTTCTTTACCATTGTAACAATATCCCAATCCTCTTTTTACGTCGCAACCAACATAATCATCATTTGCAAAACCGAGGTCAGTGTCAATCCACTGACTAAAATAGGTATCAGTTAACTTGTAAGTTGAACGGTTAATGATTTCATAACTATAAAATGTCATATTATTTATTTCATCATTTGTTGCAAATGCAAATGCTTGTGCGCGAATTTCAAAGCCTATAGGAGAGCCTTTTGATTCAGAGTGAATGTTTCCCTTATCATTAAAAACCCACCATAATGTCTGGTCGCCTTTTAATACCTGATCAACAAGCACTCCGTTGCCTTCAGCCGTAGGAACAGCTGGATTCCCAATGTTTTCGGGGTTGGTAGGGCACAAAGTGTTGTTTATATCATAATATGGATAGTCGCCGTCAGTTGGTTCATAAGTACCATCGCCGCCCCTGTCGAAAAATGGAGCAAGATAATAACTTTGTTTTTTTTGAGGATCACCATGAGCAGGCCAAGAAGTAATAGAAACAGGTATGGTATAATCGGAAGAAGGTACAAATGCGCCATTAGCACCAGTACAATGTGAAATGAATTCATCAACTTCTTTTCTTGTTATTACGAAGTGTTTATCATATTGCTGGCAGGTAGCGGCATCAACAGAAGCAGTACCATCGGTGGTTAAGGGTCCGGGCCAATAATCATTACCTCTCTGCCGATATGTCAATGCAGCTACTTTTAGTTGCCCGTTTACGTCAACACCTCCAATCCAAAGCGCTGCAGAGAATAACGAAGTTTTACCGGAACCTTTTGGGATTTCATATTTTGCATCATTAATCATATCCCACCACATATCACCACCGGTGTTGATACGCGCCCTTACATTATTAATGTTCAGGTCGGTATTTCCTGTAGCGGGAGTACACGATTCAGCAGTTATCCTGTTAGCGCCCTGAGATTGCCTGTAGCCAATAGTATGGTATTTTTCAGCAAGAGCAAACTCTGTCAGAATTAAACTAAAAACTGCTAATAAGATTAAGCGAATATTATTTTTCATAGCTAAAATATTTTAACATTTATAAATCGTGGTTATACATAATTAAAAGTTGAACGAAACTCCCAGTCGAATTCTCCTGGGAAGGTTATAATTACCAGGGTTGTCAACAAACAATGCATACATTTCCCTGTATGCCTGAGAAGAAATCTGCGCATTTATCGCAGCCTGATATTCAGCAGCAGCAAGGTACCCATCGTCGTTTGCATTTCCGGTTGCAGCATAAACATTTACTATGTTCTTTGTGTTTAACACGTTCAACACCTGCAGGTAAACATTTACATAAGCTTCTTTTCTTTTCTTTGAATCTTTTTTGCCGAAATAAACCATAATATCTTTATCAATTCTTGCATCAATTTTAAACTGCCATGGTAATCTGGAACCGTTAAGCGATCCCTGAAGTAAAGCAACTCCAGATGAAGAGAAAGCAGTGGGGACAATCTTGCTTGATTTTGAATATGGAAGCCCTGATATACCAGAGAAAGTAAAGTTAACACCTGTATTTTGTAATAAAGCTATACTTTTTACCTTATCGCTTCCTTTTATTTTTTTAGTCCATACAGGACCGTTGTAATGTTTTCCTTCGGAATAACGATAGTCAACTACACATGATAATGTATGACGGCTGTCATAGTCAAGCGGCATGGTAGTTCTGAGGTTAGGCTGTCCGGAGGAAACTAAGTTAAAGCCGGATACAGCAGAAGAGCCGGTACCATCGGCAAATTGTAGTGTATAACTTGCTTTCAGCCATACATTACTTGTACGTCTAAGGTCATAAGAAATAGTAGCGCCCTTAACTGTTCCAAAATCAATATTTTTATATGATGAATAGGATTTTGGATAAGCATCTACAAATTTACTAAACTGAACCATATTTCTCATTTCCCTGTAATATGCAGAGAATTTCAATGAGGAGGAATTTGAAATTTTCTGTTGGAACCCTAATTCGTAGTCAATTGTTTTTTCAGGTTTCAGATCGGGATTATTAATAACGTTGTTATTGGTTTCAAGGAAAAGATAATCTGTGGGATCAAATTGATTCCCATCCGTAGGTCTTTTTGTAAGCACATCATAATGAGCAAAGAAAAGAGCAACATCAGAAATTGGAAAGGAAAATGAAATACGGGGCATAAAATTGGTCTGAGGTTCGTAATCTTTAAAAGCGCTGGCTTTTATTTCAGTACTGTTTGGGTCAACCAAAAGAGGAGCTATACCATTAGGAGTTTCAAGAACGGAAGGGTCAGCGATTTCTGCCCCCTGGGCATTATACCATGTGCTTCCATTTCTGTAACCGGCTATAGCGGTTGGGTTTTTAAGATCATTTACATAGACAACATAACCAGACCCCATATTTGAAGGATGTGAAATTGCATTGCCACCGAGTTCGGTTACTTCGCCTACAGTTTTTGTTTCATAAAGTGAAAATGGATCTTTTAATGTTTTTTGATTTGCATCAAAACGGTCAATACGAACACCTACGTTGAAAATAAGATCGTTAAAAGAAAATTTATCCTGAATATATCCTGCCATATAAATAGGTTCAAATGCTCCTTTTTCCCGCTTGAAATTTCCATGTTCATCTTTTGCAGTAAAGAAATCTTCAAAAGTAGGTTTATGATCAAGCTTCTTACCGGTATAATCATAACCATAATAACCCACATAACTCTTTCCATCGTTTAATAATTCATCTGCGCTAAACATATCAATGGAAAATGTGGAAGGGTCTAAATTGTCAACATCTATCCAGTCAAGTCCACTAGGATCCAGACCAAGCTTTTGCCTTAGGTTATAATCAAAATATGACTGCGAAGAAAGGTCAAGTAACCTGTCGTACCATACGGTATCCTGAAAAACTCCCATCGCATCAGTTACTTTATGAGGGTTTGATTTGTCAAGCTGTTCAATATGTTTGTTAGCAAGCTGCCGCATCAATGACCATAATCCAACAGGACTATATCCATAAGCTCTGTCAATTCGTTGCTCATATTGTAGCCCAAACTGAATTGCGTGGTTTTTAATATCAGCTGAGCCATTTGCATTGACTCCGATTTGAGAAGTATTAGTTACATTGTAAGCATTGTATTTTGACCCTGTATTAGCCCATAAACCATAAACTGAATTGGGTTGATCTCCATTGAGTAAAGCGTATCCAGCACTTCCAAGTTGAACAGCATCTTTACTCCGATGATATGATGTTTCGGGATACATATCGTAATACTGCTGCGTGTAATTTGCAAGATCAGGATTAATTTCTGATCTTTTAAAGTCGTATAAAGTATCAGCAAAGCCGTTGTGTACCCATATATTATCATACCCTAAAGTAGTATCACTTCCTAGTTCATACGACTTGATTTTGTATGTTTTAAATTTACCAACATAGCCATAATCAAATAAATTATCTTTATGTTCGGCATCTTCTGTTACAGCATAGTATTTGGAATAGTCGGCTTGAATAGAATAAAAAACATTTTTAATAACTGATTTACTATCCTTTTCGGCAGGGAACCGTTGAGTAAATCTTCCATATACGCGCCAAGTATTACCTGTAGAAATAGGGTTGTTTTTATTATTAAATAAAGAATAGCCATATATCCAATCTTTAGAAACATTATAATCTAATGATCCGCCAAAAGTAAGGTTGGTATTTTCAGTAGTTTTCACATCAATTTTTCCTGAAAGATTAATACCTTGGGAAAGAGCATTTTGTTTTGCTTTCATTTTATCCAGGTCGGATTTTGTAATAAATTCAGAATTGAGGTAAGAACCAAGCCCTGTACCAGAAGGACGAAGCGGGTCTTTTTCAAGCTTGGCAAGAAGATCATCTTTAACTTTCCAGTTTCCAATAATAGAAGGACTACCATCTTTGGCAGAAGACAATTCGCCGGAGATAAAATATCCTAGAAGCGATGATTCCGAACCAGAGTCTTTGCTCATAATTAGCGGACCCTGTAAGTTAAATCCAATAAGGTTATAACCAAAAGCATCAAGGAATTGTGATGTCATTACTTCAACTCCAGCGCCGAATTCGCGGGAAGGTCCTTTAGTTGTGATATTAACAATTCCGCCTGTTGCGTCACCGTATTGAGCTGGAAGTCCGCCGGTAACTACTGTTACTTCTTCGATAGCAGACTGGGGTAAACTTTGTGATCCGCGAACCCTAACTCCATCAATATATGTAACTGTTCCTGCAGTTCTTTGACCTCTTATGCCGATTGCTCCGTTGTCAGCTTGATATACTCCGCCAACAGTTATTGCAACAGAAGAAGCAGAACGACCGGGCATTTTTGACATTTCTTCTGAAGTCATTGTGCCTCCGGTTTGAGTCTGGTCTTTGGAGATCAGGGGAACTACATAATCTTTTACTTCAAATGTTTTAAGGGTTTGGGTAGTACTTTCCATTTCTACGTCGAGGAAGGTAATTTGATCGGAATTGATAATAACATCCTTAATCATCAAAGGTTTGTACCCGACATAAACGGTTTTCACATCGTATTTTCCCGTAGGAATAGGTTTGATAGTATAATTGCCTTCAATGTCGGTATTTACGCCACCATACTGTTTCCCCCCCTGTTCAATTACAATACTTGCAAAAGGAATCGCTTCTTTCGTTCCCTTGTCTGTAATTTTACCTTTCAGCGTTCCTGATTGAGCAAATAGCAGCGTGTTTGTCGCCAGCACAACTAAAGTTATAACAAGTAATTTTCGTAGCATATCAGTAATTTTATGTTAGGAAGATATTATATTTTTATGGTTTAAAAGGCGGTAAAGATAAAAATAAAAAAATTATCAAACCAAATATTTTCCGCCTTGTTATTGAAAATTTTCATATGTGCTTAATTATAAGGTGTTTTTAGTTTTTTAATGATTTAATTTATTAATTAATAGCTCAAATTATTTCTTGTAAAAACCCAAGAGGTGCAGTTTGAAAAATTAAAATTTTTAATACATGCCAGCGTTAAAGTTCTAATAATTTGCGACATTATTTTTCGGGCAGAGTGGAATTTGATAAAATAAAATAAATTCCGAAAAATCCTTTGTTTATTGTTATTAAAAATAAGGAATGGGTTTATGTAAAAATGTTTCATGTTTTTGATTTGAATAAACTTTTATTTATCGGTTTTTTATCTCGACTGTTGTTTGGTTTATGTAAAACTATTAATAATGGAGTCTCTGGCAAACATGGAATCAGTAAACGGCAGAGAAAAAAAAGTTAACGGTAAAATAATTTAAGTTTGAGGAGGCAATTTTTATTAGTTTAATACTTCGGTAATTTAGATC
>CAINEZ010000342.1 GCA_903847905.1 uncultured Bacteroidota bacterium | reverse complement strand
ATACAATTCAATGCAGCTTCTACAGCCAAATCTCTGAGCGATTTTTCCCAGAGTTCGCCCCATTTCATCATTCCTATTCCTATAATTGCAACTTCTCTCATATTTTTTTCCTCCTATTCTGGTTTTAAAATTTTACGTCTAAATTTTGCATAAGTACCATATTCCAGATAAACTTTATATTCATCCAGTTGTTTTCTGACAAGCGGGGCAAGATTACGAACCTTGAGCAGTCTGTCGGTAGTGCGGAAAATAAAAGCATCACTTCCTGCGCCTGAGCCATAAGATACCAAAAGGATCTTTTCATCAGGGTTGGCAACATCTAAAGTTGCAGCAAGACCTAACGGCGAAGAGGCCGAATAAGTATTTCCAAGAACAGGAGTAAGTAATCCATGTCTGAATTGTGGTTCTTTGAACCCTAATTTTAAAGCTGCCTGAGCAGGGAATTTTCCGTTGGGTTGATGGAAAATGATGTAATTAAAGTCTTCAGGTTTCATGTTGGCTTTTTCCAACATGGCATTTACTGCGCCTGATACATGTTTCCAATAGGCAGGATCACCTGTAAAACGACCGCCGTGTTCAGGGTAATGAGCCCCTTCTCTGCGCCAGAAGTCAGGGGTGTCTGTCATATAACAATGTGTGTCTTCCAGAACAGCCACCAGGTTATCTGCACCCATTACATAAGCTGCTGAACCAGCAGAAGCAGAATATTCCAATGCATCACCGGGAGCACCCTGTGAAGTATCAGAACCGGCACCTATGGCATATTTCATAGCCCCTGCTTTCACCAGGTTTAATGCTACAAACATGGCCTCTGTGCCTGCCTTACAGGCAAATTCGAAGTCAGCAGTGTGAACATGGGGTGTGATGCCAAGCGCTTCTGCAAGAATGGTTCCGGTAGGTTTAACAGCATAAGGATGAGATTCGCTGCCAACATAAACGGCCCCAATTTCCATCGGGTTAATCCCTGCTCTTAAAAGGGCATTGCGCGCTGCATTTACTGTCAGCGTGGCAACATCCTCATCAGGACAAGGAACGGATTTTTCGTTAAGGTTCAGTCCCTTTTTGTATGAAGGAGCATCTGCACCCCAAACCTTTGCTATTTCTTCTACTTTGATACGATATCGCGGTATCTGCGTGCCGTATCCTACTATTCCAACATCCATAATTATTATACCTCCTATTTAATTGATTTAAATTTTAATATTTTATATTGCAATAATAAAAATAAAATTCATACTAGAAAAATAAATTAAAGATATTTAACAGAAAGACTTCTAATTTTAAAAGAAAAAAATCTTTTATACGTTTGTGAAAATCAGTCCTGTTTTGCAAAAACAATCAAAGGAGAATTTGCGTCTATCATTTGTCCTGTTTCAACGTTCACACTTTTAATAACAGCATTTTCCTTTATACAACAAATATTGTTTTCCATTTTCATTGACTCAACAACTATCAATAAATCTCCCTTTTTAACCGAATCCCCTTTTTTAACATTAATCTTAACCACTTTACCCGGCATCGGAGAGGTTATGTCATTACTTTCGTTCGATAATATTTTTTCATGAATATTAACTGATGAATCTTCGTCACTCGCATCATTTCGTTTCAGATCAAAACTTTTTCCATTAATTGTTGTACGTATATATTGATTTTCTCCTTTGGATATTTTAGCAAAATAAAATTTTTCATTAGCGCTGATATCAATTTCTCCTTTATCAATATTAATTAATTCGGAAATATATTTTGCCCCGTTCATTTCAAGTTCATATTCTTTATTTTTAATTTTATTAATATTAACAGGCATTTCCTTTTCTCCATCAGCAGTGGAATAAATAACATTAATAGTCATTAAATTTCTCCAATATCCTATTAAATTCCATACATTGGATTTAGCATAAATATTTGTTTGCTGATCAATCATTTTACTGTTTAAACTGTATAATAAAAATGCGATAACAGCAATGTCATGCTTAACTTCATCTTTATTATAATTATTCCTGTTAGGAGTTTCTTTTTCTTTCACGGCATTAGATTTTTTAGGTGATTTTAATAGTTCGGCATTGCTCACTACAAGTTTAGCGATTTCTTCTTCAAATCTTTTTTTAGCGATCCCTGATTTATAGTCCCTGTATTGAGCTTCGTGCATTGCAAATTCAAATAATTCCTCATCGTCTTTACCTTCTTCCCATTTATTTTCTTTCATTTCTTTCCTGTACTTTTCCAACACATCAGGGTAGGCATCCTGAGGAACTCCGGTATAAAATTCTTTTTTCTGGGTTTTAGCCAGTTCAAAAAATACTTTATCTAATTCTCCAGGCAACTTACCGGCTTTACCAAGCAACATATCCCATGTGTTTGCGTCAATACTTTCGTATCTTTTTTTACCTTGCGATAAATTAATTACATTTACTAATGCTGTATTTTTCACATACTGACTAAAAGGGGTAACTAAAGGCGGATATCCCATTTTAGGCCAGATAAAAGCGACTTCATCAAATAGTTTTATTAAAAGTTCATCTTCCGAAATTGCAGATTTTCCGGCAGAAATAAATGCCTGGTTAATTACAGGGTAAACTCCTTTAAGATCCGCCATTAAACTACCCATCATGCCTCCCGGCAAACCGGATTGGATCATTAATGATGATACATATTTATTTTTGGGATCAATAAAATAACCAAGGAAATCATCAATAAAACTTTGAGTTAACGCTCTCGCTTCCATATAAGCGTTCATGTTTATTTCGGGTACAGCGAATCCCGCATCTTCAAGCATTTCTTTTATAGTAATAACATCGGGATGTATCATACCCCAGGAAAGAGGTTCCATAGCGACATCAATGTATTCCGCTCCCGCTTTCGCCACCTCTAAAATTGATGCTACAGAAAAACCAGGACCGGAATGCCCGTGATATTGAACAACAATATGGGGATATTTATTTTTTATAGCTTTAACTAATTTGCCAAGCATAACAGGACGCCCGATACCTGCCATATCTTTCAAACAAATTTCATCTGTTCCATATTCAACAGCCTTGTCAACAACTTCAAGAAAATAATCAACTGTATGTTTTACGGAGTGGGTAATACTTAATGCCGCCTGCGAGATCATTCCGGCTTCTTTAGCATATTTAATAGATAGTTCAAGATTCCTGTGATCATTGAGTCCGCAAAAAGACCTTGCAATATCAACTCCCTGCGATTTTTTAACTTTATACATAAGCTTTCTAACGTCGGCAGGTACAGGAAACATTCTTATTCCATTAAGGGCGCGTTCGAGCATGTGTGTTTGAATTCCCGCTTCATTAAAGGGTTTAACCCATTCCCTTACGGCATTGTTCGGATTTTCGCCAAATAATAAATTTACCTGTTCAAATGCTCCTCCATTAGTTTCGATTCTCGAAAAGCATCCCATATCAATTATTACAGGGGCTATTTTTTTTAGCTGGTCAACGCGGGGAACATATTTACCGGCTGATTGCCACATGTCCCTGTAAACCAGACTGAATTTTATTTCTTTTTTCATTTAATACAATTTGTTGATTAGCTAATTAGCCCATTTGGAAATAGTTTCTATCCATAAAGTTAAAAAAATAACCGCAGAGAACGCTGAGTTTTTCGCAAAGTTCGCTAAGATATTTTTGGCAATACTTTGCGTTCTTTGCGATTTTCTTTGGGTGCTTTGCGGTTTCATGAAATTAAATATTAAATAGAAATATTATTTATTTTATCCAATTTGGTTTTCTTTTTTCGAGAAAAGAAGCCATTCCTTCCTGTCCTTCTTCTGATGCTCTCATCTCAGCAATCAGCCTTGCTGTATAATCAACAGATTCTTCAAAGCTTAATTTGTTTGAAAGATCAAAAATCAGATCTTTACAGTGAGTCATAGCATCCGGACCACTAGTCATTAGAATGCTAATTATAGAATCAACCTGTTCATCAAGCTTTTCGGAGGGGAGGGATTTATTTACCAACCTGTAATATTCGGCTTCTTTGCCTTTTATTCTTTTCCCTGAAATCATAAGGTCTCTTGCTCCAAATTCTCCGATTCTTTTAGTCACGTATGGCCCGATACATGAAGGGACAAGACCTATTTTTACCTCGCTTAATGAAAATGTTGTTTCATCAGAGCAATAAACATAATCACATGCAGCAAGCAATCCATTTGCTCCTCCAATGGCAGCGCCCTGAACAACAGCTATAGTTGGTTTTTTGCATGTATATATTGCATAAAAACATTTTGCCAGATTTAAGCTGTCGTGATAATTTTCCTCAAATCCAAAAGCGGCAATGCTTTTCATGTAATTAAGATCAGCTCCTGCACAAAAGGATTTTCCTCTTCCTCTTAATACTGCTATCCTTACATCTTTTTCATCATTAAGGGTTTCAAAACAATCAATAATATCTTTGATCATTTGTGAATTAAAAGCATTGTGAATATCGGGTCTATTCAGCCAAATAGTTCCTACGCTGTTTTTGATTTCAAATTCTATTGTTTCGTAATTTTTCATGATATAATTATTTAATATAATCATTAAGGATTTATGCAAATCTATTAATAAGGTTTATTAATAGGACGCGGATAACGCTGATTCAACT
>CAINEZ010000341.1 GCA_903847905.1 uncultured Bacteroidota bacterium | reverse complement strand
GGTTTATCAAAGAAACTAATACTTGTCATTGGTGCTACATGCGCCATTGACAAGTAATTCACAGGCAGTTGTTTATTTCATTTTGTACAGTAGTTTAATCAAAAATATTGATCGTTATATTTTTTGTTTAATTTTGAATTTACGTGTATTTTATTATCTAAATTAGCGGAAATCTAACAAAGATTAAATTCTTTATTATACCGATACGGAACAGGTTTGTAAAAATTTGTTCCAGCCTTGCTTTCAGCCAGGCATAAATCGTTCTAATGATCTTTTTTTATCAATAATAATTTGTAAATTTTAATTTCTATGAAATATTACATTTTTGCCATAATTTTTTTATTCATTGCCATAATTTATTCGTGCAATTCATGCAACGATAAAAACGCACACATAAGCAAGATGAAAATTTCAAAGGAAGATTCCGTAACAGTAAAAATTCACAGGTACGAAAAAGCTTTATTTGCCGTTGACATTAAAAATTTAAAAAACGGGCTGAAAAAACTTTTACCTGAATATTCATTTTTTATTCCTGACAGTTCGCTAAATGATCCTTCAAATATTCTTCAGATAAAAAATTATCTTACCGATCCTTTTGTTATTGCATTATATGAAGATTGTATAAAAATATTCCCCGATCTTAAAAATCTGGAATCTCAGCTTGGCAATGCATTTGGTTATTATAAACATTATTTTCCCGAAAAAAAAGTTCCCGAAGTTTATTCATGCGTTTCTGGTTTATATTACCAGGAACCTGTAAAATTTGTTGATAATGTTTTTATTATCGCTCTTGATATGTATCTTGGAAGCAATAATAAATATTATAAGGAAATGCTGGGCAGCGTACCTTTGTATATTCAGAAAAGATTTCGCAAAGATTACATACTGCCTGATTGCATGAAGGAATTAGCCAAAACGCTTGTTGATAACAGCAAAGAGAATAAAAAATTTATTGATTATATAATTTATGAAGGGAAAATTTTGTACTTTCTGGATGCTGTGCTTCCTGATACTCCCGATTCATTGAAAATTTATTATACTCCTGCTCAAATGGACTGGTGCCAAAAGAATGAATCAAATATATGGTCATTTATTATTGACAAAAAGCTCTTATATTCAACAGATCCTTCTATGATAACAAAATTTTGTACTGATGGCCCTTTTACTGCAGTTTTCTCAAGACAATCACCTTCAAGAGTCGGGATATGGATAGGCTGGCAGATAGTGCGCGCATATATGGAAAACAATAAAAAGATTTCTATTAAAGAACTCTTTACCGATCAGGATGCACAAGGCATTCTTACAAGATCAAAATACAAACCGAAAAAATAAAAAACTGCGAAGCAGTTACATTATAAAAAAGAATATTTATGTACAATATTAACGCTATACGCCTCGATTTCCCCGCGC
The DNA here is from genome assembly GCA_903847905.1 of uncultured Bacteroidota bacterium. Classification (GTDB taxonomy): domain Bacteria; phylum Bacteroidota; class Bacteroidia; order Bacteroidales; family CG2-30-32-10; genus CAINEZ01. Next base: position 5,316 of record CAINEZ010000341.1, on the reverse strand, counting down.
TTCATCAACAGGTTTATAATCATCCTCTGGTGTATCTTGATAACGCCGCCACTACTCAAAAACCTAAAATAGTAATTGATACTTTACTTGAATATTATAATAAACAAAACAGTAATATTCACCGCGGCGTTCATTATCTAAGTCAGCAGGCAACTACTGCTTATGAAGAAGCGCGCAAAACAATTCAGATTTTTATTAATGCTGAACATTCGCATGAAATTATTTTTACCCGCGGCACAACGGAATCAATAAATCTTGTCGCTTCTTCTTTCGGGAAACAATTTCTTAAAGCAGGAGATGAAGTGTTGATCACAGCTATGGAGCATCATTCTAATATTGTTCCCTGGCAGCTTGCATGCGAGGAAAGACAGACGAAATTAAAAGTTATTCCTATTGCTAATAATGGAGAACTTTTAATTAATGATATTGATAAACTTCTTAGTAAAAAAACAAAAATTGTAGCTGTTACGCATATTTCCAATGCTCTTGGAACAATTAACCCTATAAAAGAAATAATTAAAAAAGCGCATCAGCAAAATATTCCTGTGTTGATAGATGGTGCGCAGGCATTGCCTCATATAAAGATTGATGTTCAGGAATTAGATTGCGATTTTTATTGTTTTTCGGGACATAAAATGTATGCGCCAATGGGAGTGGGCATACTGTATGGAAAAGAGAAATGGCTTGAAGAGCTTCCGCCATACCAGGGTGGGGGAGAAATGATAGAAAATGTTACATTTGATAAAACAACATATAACGAACTTCCATATAAATTTGAAGCCGGCACCCCTAATGTTGGCGACGGACTTGGGCTGGCAGCCGCTATAAAATATATGAATACAATAGGATTGGGAAATATTAATTCTTATGAATTATCTTTGCTTGATTATGCAACTAAAAAATTAAAAAAAATTGAAGGATTGCGAATTATTGGTGAAGCTCACGAAAAGGCTGGAGTAATTTCTTTTATAATTAAAAATATTCATCCGTCTGATATCGGGACTATTTTAGATAAGCTGGGAATAGCTGTAAGAACAGGACATCACTGCGCTCAGCCGATCATGGATTTTTATAAAATTCCCGGCACTGTACGCGCTTCCTTTGCGCTGTATAATACTTTTGAAGAAATTGATATTTTCGTAGAAGGAATAATAAAAGCAAAAAAAATGCTGGAGTAAAACAACACTAAGACACGGAGAACACTAAGAAGCACTGAGAAAAATGATTATAACTCAAAAATATATAAACGATATTGCATATAAAATTGTCGGATGCGCTATTGAAGTTCACAAACAGCTTGGACCAGGTTTACTTGAGTCAGTTTATGAAAAATGTTTTATTGAAGAATTAATTTGTGCAGGACTTCATGTTAAATCTCAGATATATTTGCCGATTATTTATAAAGGCAAAGATTTGGGAGGGCAATTAAAGTTAGATATTTTGGTAAATGATTTAATAATTGTTGAAAATAAAGCTGTGGAAGCTATGATTCCTTTATATCAGGCACAATTACTCTCTTATCTTAAAATTACTGGAAAGCCTAAAGGTTTATTAATTAATTTTAATACTACAAATATCACTCAAGATCTAGTATCTATGGTTACTGAAGAATTTTCTTCTTTACAAAAAGAATAATTCTAAGTGTTTCTTAGTGATCTTAGTGTCTTAGTGTTTAAATTTTTTATAATGAAAATAGAAAAAATAGAAAAAGAAATTATTTCGGAGTTTGAAAATTTTGATGACTGGATTGATAAGTACAATCACATCATAGAATTTGGAAAATCTTTACAGCCTATTGATGAAAAATATAAAACCGATAGCTATGTAATTACCGGTTGTCAATCTAAAGTATGGCTGCATGCAACATTTAATGAGGGAAAAATATTTTTTGAGGCAGACAGTGATGCAATTATTACCAAAGGAATTGTAGGCTTATTGATACGGGTATTATCCAACCAATCGCCTGATGATATTATAAAAGCAAAACTTGAGTTTATTGAAAAAGTGGGTTTGCACGAACATCTTTCGCCAACACGTTCCAATGGACTTACTTCAATGTTAAAGCAAATGAAATTATATGCCCTTGCATTTAAAACAAAATTATCACAGAACCAATAATTAATTTTTTAATAATCAACCTGCATTATTCATAAACTTTGTGAAACCTTTGTGCCTTTGAGCCCCTGCCTTGTCGGCAGGCAGGTTAGAGGCAAATATTAAAAGATGCCACAAAGTCGCTATACCGATAGCTATCGGTACTAAGAAACGCAAAGATGTTATTTTTTGTGAATAATGCAGATTAATAAACAATGTCATTTTAATTATATGGAAATAGAGGTATAAGGGAAATATGGAAACATTGTATGCCCTTATACCTATATACCCTATACCCTTTATACATAAATAATATTGAATAATAAAATTTACCAATGACAGAAGAAAAGAATTTTCTTGAACTTGAAAGTAAAATTGTAGATGTATTAAAAAACATTTTTGATCCCGAAATACCGGTCAGTATTTACGAAATGGGATTGATTTATGAAATCCTTGTAGATGAAAAATATATTGCTCATATTAAAATGACTGTTACAGCTCCGAATTGTCCTGTTGCCGAAGATTTACCAATAGAAGTACATAATAAAGTAAAAGAAATTGAAGGAATATCTGATGTGGAAGTTATAATGACTTTTGATCCTCCGTGGAACGAAGATATGATGAGCGATGCAGCAAAATTAGAATTGGGAATACTTTAGATTTCTAAGTACTTGTAAAGGAATAACATTTATATTTTTAAGACCCAAGTCTCAAATTTCAAGTCCCAAACCCGCCTACCCTGACTACCTGACAGGCAGGCGGCAGGCAAGTTCAAAGGGAAATATTAATATAGAAAATGAATAAAAAATGAACTTTATTGCGGATTATTGCAGTTTGAAAAGGATTTCATTTTATATTTTCGTATAGCTAAACCCTTATTATTGGGGCTTGAGGCTTGGAGTTCCTGCCTGCCGGCAGGCAAGATGGGGCTTTTGACTTCGACACAAGATGTAAAGATTATTTTATAACAGACACTAAAAGTTGCGGTTAGTCAGTTGATCGGAATATTTTTTTAAAATTATTTTCCTGTCTTCACATACAGTAATCGCATCCAAATAAGTCAGAGCTTTTTTATAATATTCGTTGATCAAAGATATAGTAGAATCCATTACTCCAAGCCTGTTATAAATTTCAGTAACAACCCTGATTTTTTCTTCAGGATCAAAATCAGTTGAAGAAAAATATTGTTTCAATTCATCAAGATCTTTACCTTTAGCATCTTTCAGGGCTTTTATATAAAGATAAGTCTTTTTATTTGTAAGAATGTCGCCGCCTACCTTCTTCCCGAATACATCCTGGTTTCCGTAAACATCAAGCATATCGTCCTGTAACTGAAATGCAAGTCCTACATATTCTCCGAAGTTATAAATATTGTTAACATCTTTTTCTTCGGCTCCGGCAATAACAGCGCCAGTTTTTAAACTTGCTGCAATCAGGACAGAAGTTTTCAGTCTGATCATTTCAATATATTCAGAAATCGTAATATTCTCAATAGTTTCATAATTCATGTCGTACTGTTGCCCTTCACATACCTCTATTGCTGCTTTTGTAAAAATTTCAAGGACATTATGAAGTACATTGATATCAGACTTTGCAAGATGTTTATATGCTAATGCAAACATAGTGTCGCCGGAAAGAATGGCAACATTGGCATTCCATTTTTTAAAAACAGATTCTTTTCCTCTCCGTATAGGCGCATTATCCATAATGTCGTCATGAAGCAGGGTAAAGTTGTGAAAAATCTCAATGGCAATAGCTGGATTAACTGCCTTTTCAATATTTCCGCCAAACATTTCGCAAGCCATAAGAACCATAACAGGCCTGATCCTTTTGCCTCCAAGGTCAAGTGTATATGATATAGGTAAATAAAGCTCTACCGGCTTACCATCCAACTTCACTTTTGATAAAGCAGATTTAATTATTTTTAGTAACTGATCGGAAGAGTGCATATTATACTGTGAATGGCTTAAACATTTTTTAGGTATAAAGGGAAAAATGTATAAGGTATAAGGCATAAGTTATAGGGATTTCCTTTATACCATATATACTTATACCTTTCTTATCACTAGTTCTCTTTTTTTATATTCATAAATAGTAGAATTTATAGGCATTTCGTTTTTAGCATAAGTTATTTGGTAATGAACTCAGGGTTATCAAGGATTTTCTTTATTCCTTCTTCAAGTTCTACCGGTTTTCTTTTCAGAAGTTTCATCATTTTTGAAGCATCGGGGCATCTTCTTAGCATATCTCCCTCTTCCAGAGCCGGGAGGAAAATAATCTGTGATTTAGATTGAGTTAAATCAATGATCATTTTTGCAAGATCAATTATTGTTATTTCTTTTTCCCCTCCTATATTTACAACATCATTAACCACTTCATCTTTATAAAAAGCATTTACACACGCATCAACATTATCATTAATATAACAGAATGTTCGTGATTGTAATCCATCACCATAAATAGTGATATTCTTGTTTCGCAGAGCAAGGTTGATAAAACGTGACATAACAAAATCAACTCTTTGCTTTGGTCCATAAGTATTGAAAAACCTAAAAATTGTATAATCAAGATCAAATTCCTTTTTATAAGAGCGCAAGTATGCTTCCCCTGCATTTTTTACAACAGCATAAGGAAGTCTGGAATTAAGAGGTGTTGTTAATTCGTTTTGAGGTAACTCTGTTGGTTCTCCATATACTTCGGAAGATGAAGAGAAAAAAATTCTTTTTACACAGTAATCCTTCGAAAGGGTAAGAATATTTTCAATTCCTTTTAAATCGTTCAAAACTTTTACCGGGTTTTCTTGTGTCCTTTTAACGCCAACCATGGCGGCATAATGAAAAATATAATCAAAATGAAAAGGGCTCATTACTGCTGCTATTTCGCGGTAATTATTTATATCGCATTTAATAAACTGCATTTTCTCTTTTGGTGCAGGAGGTAATTTTCTTATATCTCCGGTAGAGAGGTCATCAACAATAACAACAAAATTTTCAGGAGACTGAAGAAGTTTCTCAGCTAATGCGCTGCCTATAAATCCTGCGCCTCCGGTAATAAGTATTTTCTTCATTTAATATAAAATATCATTAGTGTCCATTAAAAAATAATAAATGTTCTTTGAAATCTTTGTATATCTACATTAAACGAACTTTATAGTTACGTGACGATTTGAAATGCTTATGTTGAGTGGTAAAATTAATACTTCCATGAACAAAGGCAAATATG
>CAINEZ010000340.1 GCA_903847905.1 uncultured Bacteroidota bacterium | reverse complement strand
TTCATCGCTACAACAGGAAGCATTACTTCATTTAACTGAGAAGTGGAAATTCTTCTTATCCTGTTTGTGTAAACAATGTTTGCGGTTTCAAGCGCTTTAAAAATTCTTTGTTTTTTGATTGTTGAAATGAAAATAATCGGGATGTCGGAAAATGGACGAATTTTCTTTTTCAAATTCTCTTCGTAATCTCTCGGAGTATTATTACTTTTTTCCACGAGGTCCCATTTGTTTACAAGGATAACAACACCCTTCCTGTTTTTCTCAACCAGGTGCAAAATATTCATGTCCTGCGTTTCAAAGCCCTGAACAGCATCAATCATTAACAGGCAGACATCAGTGTTTTCAATAGCCCGTATCGACCTCATTACAGAATAAAATTCTATATCCTCATACACTTTTGTTTTTTTCCTAAGCCCTGCGGTATCTACAAGAATAAAATCAAGACCAAAACGATTATATCGTGTATAAATAGAATCCCTTGTAGTTCCGGCAACAGGAGTTACAATATGCCTTTCCTGATCAAGCAGTGCGTTTATCAATGATGATTTTCCTACATTAGGCCTGCCGATAATAGCAAACCTGGGCAGTTCAGGCAGCGCCTCATCTTCGGGGTTAATGAATTCTTTTACAACTTCATCAAGCAAATCTCCTGTTCCTGATCCGCTGATAGCAGAAACGCAATATATTTCTCCAAGACCAAGATTATAAAATTCTGCCGATTCAGATATCTTAGTATTGTTGTCAACTTTATTAACAATAAGAAAAATTTTCTTTCCCGATCTGCGCAACATGTTGGCAACCTCTTTATCCATATCAGTTATACCTTCATTTACGTCAACCATGAAAAGAATAACAGATGCTTCGTCAATAGCCAGCGATACCTGTTTACGTATTTCTTCTTCAAAAATATCATCCGACCCCATTACATAACCACCGGTATCTATTATCGAAAAATCTTTACCGTTCCAGTCAGCTCTTGAATAATGCCTGTCGCGGGTAACGCCGCTTGTAGCATCAACAATAGCCTGCCGGTTTTCAGCCAGCCTGTTAAATAAGGTTGATTTACCTACATTCGGTCTGCCAACAATTGCGACAATATTGCTCATATTCTTTATTTAGTAGGGGATTACCACATTGTGGTAGCTATGCGACAAAGGTAATTCTTTTTTCTGTATTGGGAATGAAATAGAGGTTGACTAAAAAGTTATTTTATATAAATTTTCTCTGTGTAGCTCATTTTTAAAACTCTGTGGGCTCTGTGTTAAAAGAGTTTGCCAAATTTTCAACACAGAGATCTCAGAGTAAACTAAGTTACACAGAGGCTTTTTAGACAGCCTCATTATTTAAAATTATAACCGAATTTTTTGAGTTGGTTATCGCTGTCTCTCCAGTCTTTGCTGACTTTTACAAACAATTCCAGGAAAACTTTTTTGCCCAGGAATTCTTCCATGTCTTTTCGCGCCTGGGTTCCTGTTTTTTTCAAAGCCTCTCCTTTGCTCCCGATAATAATACCTTTCTGCGAATCTCTGGCGACATATATAATAGCTCTTATTTTTATAATGTTCTCTTCTTCCTTGAAAGTATCAATTTCCACTTCGGTGCAATATGGGATCTCCTGCGAATAATTTAGAAATATTTTCTCGCGTATGATCTCCGACACAAAGAATTTCTGAGGTTTATCAGTTAGTTCATCTTTTGCAAAATATGGCGGATTTTCAGGAAGGTTGGCAATTATACAGTCGAATATTTTTTCGATATTAAATTTCAGCAATGCCGAAACAGGCATCACTTCTGCTTTTGGGAGTTTCTGCTGCCAGTCCGACATTATTTTTTCAACGGCTGGTTGGTCAGAAAGATCTATTTTATTTACGATAATAAGTACGGGAATATCTGTTTTATTAAGTCTTTCAAGAACTGAAGAGTTATCGAAATTTTCGGCAACTTCAGTAACCATTATAAAAATATCGGCATCTTTAAAAGCGCTTTCCACAAATTTCATCATGGATTCATGCAGTTTGTAATGAGGTTCCAGAATCCCCGGCGTATCCGAGAACACCATTTGATAGTCATCTCCGCTTACAATGCCCATAATGCGATGCCGCGTGGTTTGAGCCTTTGGAGTAATAATAGAAAGCTTTTCGCCGATAAGCGCATTCATCAGCGTGGACTTACCGACATTCGGGTTACCAATAATATTAACAAAACCGGCTTTGTGAGACATAAAAAAGACAGATAAAAAAACCGGCAAAGTGCCGGTCTTTCTTAGTAGCGGGGCTAGGACTCGAACCTAGGACCTTCGGGTTATGAGCCCGACGAGCTACCACTGCTCCACCCCGCAATATGGGTGCAAAATTAATCATATTATTGATATTTCAATACTTTTTTAAACAAAACTTTTTATGATTAATATAGAAATGAGGGTGTTTGCCTAACAAGTTATTTCCCCTCTAATATCCTTATTTATTAACTTCTTGATTTTTTTTGTCTCTGTTTCAATTTAATCGGTTAAAGTAAACCGAATGGGCAAATTAAATTGTACTCTTACGGGAACACCATGCTGTTTCCCCGGGATCCATTTGGGCATGCCTTTTATTACCCTTACAGCTTCTGCGCCGCAACCGCCCCCTATTTCTTTAATAATATTAATAGAAGAAAGACTTCCATCCTGCTCAACAACAAAAGAGATAATTACAGTCCCTGAAATACCTGTTTCTTTTGCTGTTTGCGGGTATTGTATATTATTGCTTAAATAACCATACAAGGCATCTTCCCCTCCCGGAAATGATGGCATTTGCTCAACGATAGTAAGAATAGGTGGATTGTTTATTTGTTCGGCTGTATTTGGAACTTGCTGAAAACTTTTAATTGTATCGTTTTTCTGGGCAAATGAATTTAAAGCAAAAAAACAACTAATTAAAAATGGAAATAAAATATGTGTCTTCATAATTTTTTTTATTGGTTAATTATTTTTCTATCTTCCCCTCCGCTATCCTTATTTACTCACCTTTTATTTATTTTAATGGTGTTCGTGAATCGCTTATATTTTATTTTCAATGATGGCGATTTCTTCATCACTCAACTCGTATAATTTATAAACCATAGCATCAATTTCTTTATCGGTTTTTTCGATAACTGATTTTATTTCTTGAGCTTTGGCTTTTTCTTTTTCAAAATATTCGAGCCATTCAGCTTGTTCCGATAGCGAAACAAAGTGCGAAACAAAGGGGTTAACCCCTTTGTTCTTTTGTAGTTCTTTCAGAAACCCTTTAAAATCAAGCTCCGGCCAGCTTTCGAGTCTGTTTGAAATTTTTATTTGTGCAAAACCGGATTATAAAACATTTTCAATTAATATTGAAAATAATTCCTTCAGCGAAATTCCCATGGCATTAGCCTGTTTTGGAACTAAGCTGGCGGCGCTCAAGCCTGGAATGGTATTCACTTCCAGGAAATAAGGAACATTATTTTTTACGATGTAATCGAATCTTGCAATGCCTCTGCAATTGAATTTTTTGAATAAATGTAGTGAAAGTTCTTTGCACTTATTATGCACTTCGGCGGGAACCCTTGCAGGAGTAATTTCGTCAGCAAGCAGGGGATCGTATTTGGATTTATAATCAAAGAATTCCGTTTTACTCACAATTTCTGTCAATGGTAATGCTACAAGATCTTTTTTATTTTGCAGTATTCCGCAGGTAACTTCGGTGCCTTCAATAAATTCCTCCACCAACACTTCTTCGTCTTCTTTTAAAGCTATATTGATTGCGTTTTCAAGGTCTTTGATTTCCTTTATCTTCGACATTCCTATGCTGGAGCCGCCATTGTTTGGTTTTACAAAACAGGGAAGCCCTGTCTCGGCGATTATTTTCTCCGGATTATACTTTTTATCTTTTTTTATTAATACTGATTTGGCAATAATAGCGCCATATTCCTTTGCAAGCGTCTGGCAATAATCCTTATTAAATGTAAGGGATGAGGAGACCACGCCGGAAAAAGTATATGGAATTCTCATCATATCAAAGTACCCCTGTAGTTTGCCGTCTTCACCGGGTGTGCCGTGAATAGCTATGAATACTGCATCGAAATGGATCTTTTTATCATGTTCATTAACAGAGAAATTATTTTTGTCAACATCCGATTCGTGTCCGTCATCGGCAAGATACTTCCAGCTTGACGCTTTAACCAATATAGTGTAAACATTAAATTTTTCCTTATCAATGTTCCCCTTAATGATCTTGGCGCTTTGCAGCGAAATGACCGATTCCCCTGAATCGCCACCGGTAACTAATGCAATGTTCTTTTTCATAAATAATATTTTTTAACGGATATTCCGCAAAATTAATTATTTGATCTCCCTCTTTTAAATTTTATATTGTTTATTAATGACAATGGTAAGTTAATAATTCTATCCATAATAAAAACTTCTTGTATTTATACTATAATCGTGGTAAGACCTTACATTTTTTGTTAATAGTTTGTTGCCTGCCTCGCCGTCAGGCAGGGTTTTATAGTTTTAGTTTAATTAGTTTTTGGCTTAAGTTTATTCAGTTATTTGGTTTAATAAATCATAGAGTTTAATATGTTTTACAGACCAAATAACCATAACAAGAAACTGAAAAACCATAACAATTAACCAAAAAACTAATAACTAAATTGATAATCAAAATGCGAAAATTTATCCCGTGTAAAGAATAATAAACCATCCCAAAAGTCGCAAACAAGTTAATAAAGACACCTAAAGATGTTGATAAAACAGAGCTTTAGGATGTCTTTTATATCACCCAAAAGGTGAAATTTGGGTTTTCAAACTCTCAATAAGAAACCCAATGGACAAAATTACAC